>JBEBIR010000693.1:0-2347 GCA_040080315.1 Gemmatimonas sp. | reverse complement strand
GCAACACGCCGGCGGTCACACGCGTGCCAATCAGCGCCGACGTGACCAGTGGGTCGGGTGCCTCGCGCGCGCCGTAGATGTCACACAGGAACAGCACGTCGGCCCCTGACAAGGCCTCAGCGAACTCGATTTGCAGATCGCGCGTGCGCGAATAGAGATGCGGCTGAAACGCCAGAACGAGGCGACGATCGGGAAACGCGTGTCGCGCGGCGGAGAGGGTTGCCGCGACCTCGGTGGGATGATGCGCGTAGTCGTCGATCACCTCGATGTCGCGCGCCGAGCCCAATCGCTGGAAGCGGCGTTCGACTCCCCGAAATGTCGACAGGCCTGATGCCATGTCGGGTACCGTACATCCGAGGGCAAGACCGGCCCCAATGGCGCCAAGCGCGTTGCGCACGTTGTGCACCCCTGGCACGACCAGCGCGATTTCGCCCAACGACTCGCCATCGAAGACGACCGTGAAGCGCGACCCCGACGGCGACAGCGTCAATCCCCCGGCGACCAAGCGTGCATCGGCGGCGTGCGGCGCGGGCACGGCGCCGGCGACCGTAGCCGAATAGGCGATGACCTCTCGGCTGGTTGCGACCCGAAGCGCCATGGCGCCCGCGTCGTCGGCGCAGCGAACCACCACGCGCGCCGGCGACAGAAACATTTCGAAGGCACGCTCGATGTCGTCCAGATCACGGTAGATGTCGAGGTGATCGGCTTCGACGTTGAGGACAACGGCCACAGAAGGCTGCAGCGCGAGAAACGATCGATCGTACTCGTCGGCCTCGACCACATACACCGGGTCGCTGGCCCTGCTGTCGCCAAGCCGCAGGTTGCCTCCCCAACTGCCGACGCGACCGCCGACCACGCCCGTCGGGTCGCGCCCTGCCGCCGCGAGCGCCTCTGTAGTCATGACGGTCGTGGTCGTCTTTCCGTGCGTTCCGGCAATCCCCACCAGGGTGCCGCCGCTCACGGCGTCGGCGAGTGCCTCGGCTCGGCGGATGATCGGCAGTCCCAGCGAACGCGCCGCGACCATCTCCGGATGCATGGCGGGGATCGCCGACGAGTAGACCACCGCCCGCGCATTGGCGACCATGGCCGCATCGTGCGCGGCCACCCTGATGCCAAGCGCGGCCAGGTCTGGAGCGCCGGCCGGGTTCGCATCGGTACCGACCACGTTCACCCCGCGCCGCGCCAGCAGCTCGGCGAGCGCACTCATTCCCGCGCCGGCAATCCCGATGAAATGGACCGGTCGCGGATCAGTGGTGACGAGCAGCGGTGAAATCATGGCCCAATATCGTCAGTCCGTGTCGCGCGCGCACGGGGCCGCATTTTGAGACTGCGTGTGGAGAATACAAGATGTGATGCACGTGCGAGAATTCACTTGAACCCGTGCACCGTGCGCGATCCGTACAGAGGAGAAAGATCCGCTGAGAAATCGCATGATGCGTGGCGAGCACACATTTCTAGCTTCGATTCACTGATGTTGAAACATTGATCGCAGCATGCCGCGCCGGGTGCCTGAGCCCGCCACTCGTGAAGAGGGTGACTTTTCGGGGTCCTCCAGAAAATCGCAAAACTGTGATTTCCCAGAGGACCCTTCGAAATGACCATCATGCCTCCCCCCGGGAAGGCGCAACGTTCGTACCTTTTTCGCGCAATACTGGATCGCGCCGCCGACGTCGGACTGACTACGGCACGCAGCGATTGAGGAGGCTCACACGACTCTGCCCGTGCGCCTTGACGTTATCCGGCGAGCGATGTGGACACGCCGAGTTTGAATCCGTCCAGGTCTTTGAACTGGAACATGCGCGCGCCCCACGGCCGATCTGCCGGCTCGTCCAGCAGCGCGCCACCAGCTGCCTTGATCCGTGCCGCCGTCGCGTCGACATCCGCTGGGCTCACCACGTTGATCTGCAGATAGAATCCCTGTCCCTTGACCCGGTCCCACCCCAGCTTGCCATCGTCCTGATTGAGGACGAACCGACAATCACCCGCGGCGACAATCGCGCCGACAACCTTCCCCTCGTGCTCGAATGTTTGCGGCACGGCAAAGCCGATGGCATCGCGGTAGAAGCGAATCGATGCTTCCAAGTCCTTACACGTGATCGAGGCACCGAGGTTGGTGGCGTTGATCGCGGCAGTCGAATCGGTCATGTCTCTCTCAGGTGGGGGTACGAGAACGTCCAGAATTGGTCGTTCGATCGGGGGAGTGAATTGTAACGGCGATGCACAGCGCGCGCATCGTGCCTCAGTCGTGAAAACGTGCCGTGGACTGACGCGTGCGATCGACGTTCAACTGAAGGACGTCCGGTCGACCGTAGTGACCAGTCGGATCGAAGTTCTGCCGTTCTTCGCG
>JBEBIR010000692.1:0-2347 GCA_040080315.1 Gemmatimonas sp. | reverse complement strand
GACATGAGCACCGTCGCTGATCTGTTTCTTGACCCACATGCAGCCAGTGTGCAGCGATGCGCGTCGTGCGGCGACACGTTCAGTGAGCTCAACCCGGCGCCGTCATGTCCGACCTGCGGCGGCTTGCTGGATGTCCTTCACGCACCGCCGTGTGATGCGAACGGTGTGTTGCTCGACGCCGCGGCGCTCCGTGCCCGTTTCGCGCAGCACTGTTGTGCCCGACCACTTGGCTCGACCTCGGGCGTCTGGCGATTCGAGTCGCTGGTGATGCCCGGCGCGGGTACGGCGATCGTCAGTCACCCTGAGGGCAACACGCCGCTGCTCACACGCGGTGCGATCGATCGCTTCGTCGGCGTCGACGGTCTTCGCATCAAGCACGAAGGACACAATCCGACCGGCTCGTTCAAGGATCGCGGGATGACGGTGGGCGTGACGCAGGCTGTGCGCCTCGGCGCCACCGCGGTGGCGTGCGCCTCCACCGGCAACACGTCCGCCGCGTTGGCGTCGTACGCAGCGCAGGCGGGAATTCCCGGACTCGTGTTCGTACCCGCGGGCAAGATCGCGCTGGGCAAGCTGGCGCAGACTCTTGGCTACGGCGCGCGCACCCTCATGGTGCGCGGCGACTTCGACACGTGCTTGCGACTGGTGCAGGACGCCGCGCGCGAGTTGGGAATCTATTTGCTCAACTCGATCAATCCGTGGCGCGTGGAAGGACAGAAGACCATTGTGCTCGAGATGCTGCAGCAGCTTGACTGGAGGGCGCCCGACTTCATCGTCCTACCTGCTGGCAATCTTGGCAACACGGCGGCATTCGGGAAGGCGCTGCGGGAGGCACGCGCGCTTGGCCTGATCGATCGTCTGCCGCGCATCGTCGGCGTTCAGGCTGCCGGTGCGGCACCGTTTGCGACCGCTTTCCGCGAAGCTTTCTCGACGCGTCGAACGGTGGTGGCTGAAACGATCGCGACGGCGATACGCATCGGCGATCCGGCATCGTGGGACCGCGCCGTGCGCACCATCCGGGAAACCAACGGCATCGTGCTCTCCTGCACCGATGAGGAGATCGTGGCGGCGAAGGTTGTGGTTGACGCCGCGGGCGTTGGGTGCGAGCCGGCCAGTGCAGCCAGTATTGCTGGTGTCCGACGATTGGTGCAGGATGGTATCATCACGAAGGATCACCTGGTGGTGGCGGTGCTGACGGGACACATACTCAAGGATCCGGGCATGCTGGTGGACCTGCATCAACGCGAGGATGACGCGCTGGCGAATCGGCCGATCGAGATTGATGCCAACGTGCGCGATGTCGCGCGCGTGCTGGAAAGCGTGCGACGTCGCGGGAGCGTGGCGTGATGTCTCCCTCACCCCGGCGCACACTGATTACCGGTGCCGGTCGGCCGCTGGGTCTTGAATTGGTTCGTCAAAGCCTCCTGCGTGGCGACAAGGTCTACGCGGCCGCGCGCAATCCGGCACGCGTGCCTGCGCTGGCCGATCTCCGTGCGGAGTTTCCGGGCCTCGAACTGCTTGCGCTCGATCCTGCCGATGCGGCGTCAGTCGCTGAAGCGATTCCCGTGCTCGAAGAACTGACGACGTCACTCGACCTGCTGGTGATTGCCCCTGCGGAACCGGGACCGCATGATCGCGCCAGCGACGCCGCGCGTGATGAAGTGTTGTCGACCTTGTCCGGGACCGGTCTGGTCGAGCACTTCCGACGACACGCGGTGGCGCCGGTGTTGATGGTACGAACGCTGTTGCCGTGGCTCGCTACCGGAGACGGTGCACGTGTGTTGATGGTGACCACTGGACTGGGCTCATTGGCCAACAAGAGCGGTGGAGGCGACTACGCCACCAGCGCCAGCGCGACGGCACTGCATATGCTCACGCGGGCACTGGCCAACGATTTGCTCGAGGAGCGCATCGTCATGTGTCTGGGCAATCCCGGTAGTTACGCCGTCACACCGGACGATGAGGGTGCCCACACGCCGATCGATGAAGCCGCTGTGGGTCTGCTCTCGGTCACCGATCGACTGACTCGTGAGCGGAGTGGCGCCTTCCTTGACTATACGGGTGCCGAGCGCGCGTGGTGAGCCGAACAGACCTTCGCCAGGTCCGTTCCGGCACGTCTGGTGTACCGAATCCGTGAGCATTCACTACCTCCTCCGACTGGCCCCATGACGATGTGCAGACCATCCCTCGCGATGTATGGCGGCCTTGTGCTGTGCGCCCTTACGGCGACGGTGGCGCACGGACAATCTCGTGACGCCGAGACGACGCGCCTCATGTCGCGATTGTCGGCGCTCTCGGCGGACTCAATGGAAGGACGGCGCGCCGGAACGCCAGGATCGCAACGGGC
>JBEBIR010000691.1:0-2348 GCA_040080315.1 Gemmatimonas sp. | reverse complement strand
ATGAGCAACGGTACGTGCGGATTACACGTGATGACTCGCTGCCCGTGCTGCACGAGATCACCATCGCTACGGGAGCAACGCGGTCCGTGCCGTTGCGGTTTGCCTCGTCACCGACCGGCAACTACGTCGATGTGGATGGCGCGTGGTTCGATCACTATTTCGCCTGGGAGCCGGATGCCGCTGGCGCACTGCGCGTGACCGCGCGGCCCAATGCGGATGTGATGCCACACCGCGGCACCCTCATGGAAAAAACCAGCAGCCGTGAATACCACATCAATGATGCAAAGGCCGAGTTGCATGAAGCACTGATCGCCTTTCTGGAAACCACCATGAACGGCACACGTGGTCGGCAGGAGAACAGTGATGGAAATCGGTATACCGACGTGGTGATCGGAAGCGATACGGTGACGGTGTCGCACAGCGAGACGCGGGTGGTCGTGTTTGTCGGCGCAGGTGCCAAGACCCTGATCGTGGCGACGATCGCCAGAAAGTTCGACGCCGCGTTGGCCACGAGGCGGTACGATGCACTGTTCGAAAAGGCACCCCCGCCGTGATGGCCCGCCAGCGCCGCTATTCTGTCAGCATCTGAAATCCCGCGATCGCGAAGGGCCGATCGAGCGTCAACGCCGCACGCGTGCCGCGCTCAGGCGATGCGCACTTCGATCACCTCCGCACATTCTGAGAGCCGGCGAGCATAGCCGTCCAGTTTTGCACCAACACCGCGTAGTTGTCGTTCGCTGACTGGCGAATCACAAACTGCTGTCCGTCTGCGGTCACGTCGTACGTAGAGCCGCGATCAAGAAACATCGGCCGCCCGTACGCGGGCGCACGGAACAGCGTCGTCGCCACGGCCGACGAGAGTGCAGCGCCCGGCGCAAGCGGCATGCTCATGATGCGACCATCGGCTGTCTGGTAGAAGAACTCGCGTCCGTCCGCGCGCCATCGTGGAGAACGCGCTCCGCCAGAGGTGAGTCGCACCGTCCTTCCGTTCGAGAGAAAGGGCCGAACATACACCTCGGGGGTGCCCGTCTCGACACTCACATACGCGATCCAGCGGCCATCAGGGGAGACCCGCGCCTCCGAGTTGATGCCGGTAAACTCGAAGAGATCCACCCGCTGCTGCCGCTCGACATCCCAAGCGACGACGACGGCTCTCGTCGAATGACGCAACCCGACTTCGATGATCAGGTACCGCCCGTCGGCGGTCCAATCGGTCGCGCGTCGACAGCGATCGAGCGGCAAGACGCGGATGCCTGCGGGCAAACTATCAATACGTCCCACGCTGCACATGCCGAACGCGAGCATTGCATCATCGGGCGACCACACCGGATCGAACGAAAACCGCCCGAGTTCCGTCGTCAGCAGCGGCGACGACGTATTCCGATCCAGGTCGTAGACCCACAGGCCCAGACCAGCCGACAGCGCGACCCATCGATGCGCGTTGGCCACCGTGTGCGTATAGGCGGTCTGCTGGCGCACGGTATCCAGCACCGCCCCGCGTCGGTCTACGAGCAGCTTCTCGGGATCCCCCTTGGTGAGCAAGTAGGTGAGCGTCGAGGCCGATGCCGCGTACGAGAACTGCAAATCGCTGCTACGTACTGATTCCGTCAGCGTCACCGGGTCACCGAGCAGTCGCGTGCGGTCGCGACTGAGGGACTGCGCAAAGATCGGATTCCCCGACGGGGTAATTCGCGCATACAGCACTAGATCGGGCGCCACAAACGTCGGGGTCCACGCCCCCGGAACCAGCTCGACAAACGTGCCCGCGTCGAGATCGCCCATGACCACGGCAAACCGGCTGTCCCACGAGCCGGAGTCTGCTTCGGTAAACCGCCCCCGATCGAAGAGGACCTTGGGACCATTGTCAACAAGTGACGGGCTCATATACCGAAATCCATCCTCTGCAGCAATCGCGACCTCGCACTCTGCTCGATCGGCTCTGAGGCGCTCGAGACCGCGGTCCGTCGAAATCACAATCAGATTGCCGGCGCCCCACGTCCCGGACTTCGCTTCGCGAGCGGAACACAAGGTGCTCATGGTGCCACTCTTGAGATCGAAGCGCCGCAACAGATCACTCGCAAAGAACGCGATGGCCCGACCGTCTGGTGACCAGAACGGTGCATGCGCACCCTGCGTGCCTTCGATTCGTTCGGCGTGCAGACCGGCGAGATCTCGAATCCACAAGTACTGCTCTCCCCGCTCGGACAACGACACAAACGCGAAGCGTTGGCCGTCAGGCGACAGCGCGCCGAAACGCCGGTCGATGAAGTCTTCTCCCTCCGGCGGAAGGATCGCCGACACGACGAGGTCATTGCTCGTCGCTGACTTCGTCACCATTCCTCGACCCA
>JBEBIR010000077.1:0-10553 GCA_040080315.1 Gemmatimonas sp. | reverse complement strand
ACGTAGCCCTTGGCGTGCAACGCCAGCAATGCGACCTCCCGCACGCTCGCTTCGTCTTCAACCAGCAATACCACTTCATTGCCGCCGTGGACCGGAACGAGCGCGAGCGGCCCGTCGAGTGCGCCCGCGTCGCCGTCCACGACGGGCAGATAGATCTTGAACGTTGTACCCACACCAAGTTCCGTGTACGCGCCAACGTGGCCATTGCACTGCTTGACAATTCCGTGGACGACGGAGAGACCGAGTCCCGTTCCCTTGCGATCGCCTTTCGTGGTGAAGAACGGTTCGAAAATCCGATCTCTGACTTCTGGTGTCATCCCGGTCCCGTTGTCGGACACTGTCAGCAAGACGTATCGGCCCGCGTCGACTTCAATGTGCGTATTGATGTAGGCTTGGTCCAAATCGACATCGCGTGTTTCAATCGTCAGGTTGCCGCCCCGAGGCATCGCGTCCCGCGCGTTGACCGCCATGTTCATCAGCACCTGACCCATCTGGTGGGGATCCACGCGGACCTGACCGATGCGCCGATCAAGCAATACCGTCAACACCACATCTTCCCCGATCATGCGGCGCAAGAGTTTCTCGGAATCCCTGACGACTTGGTTGAGATCAAGCACGCGAGGATCCAGCACTGATTGACGACTAAAGGAAAGGAGTTGGCGTGTCAGACCCGCGGCGCGCTCGCCCGCCTCGCTGATGGTCTTGACGGAGGCGTACATCGGATCGTCCGCCGACAGGCCGCTGAGCAGGAGCTCACTGTACCCCAGGATAACCGTGAGCAGGTTGTTGAAGTCGTGCGCCACGCCGCCCGCGAGTTGTCCAAACGCTTCCATCTTCTGTGCCTGACGCACTTGCTCTTCCAGCTGTCTTCGCTCAGTGACGTCAGCCTGCACGCCCACAAAATTCACCAGTCGACCGTGCTCATCTCGAACTGGTGTGACAAAGAGCGCGTTCCAGAATGGGGTTCCATCCTTTCGGTAGTTCAGGACCTCGACGGAGCATTCATGTCCGTCGTGCACACAACGCTGAATCTCCGACCGGGTCGCCGAGTCGGTCTTCTCTCCCTGCAACATGCGACAGTTGCGCCCAATGACTTCATCAGCGGAATATCCGGTGAGTCGCGAAAATCCCGGACTGGCATAGATGATCGGATTGTCCGGCTGATTCGGATCGGTGATCAGGATGCCCTGGGTGACCGACTGCATTGCCCGGTCGCGCAATCGCAACGCCTCATCGGCTCGCACCCTGTCTGTGATATCGCGTCCATTGACAGAGAAGCCCTGTTGCGCAAGCTGCGGTGTCGCATTCCACAAGAATGTCCGTATCGTCCCATCCTTGCACCGTAGGCGATTCTCGAACGACTCCGTGAAAAGTCCGCGCGCCTGACGGTTCACTTCAGCGCGCGTGGCCTCCGCGTCGTCTGGATGGACAAGGTCCATGAAGGGCGTCGACATCAGATCGTCTATTGAGTAGCCGAGCGCGCGCTCCCATGCGGGATTGATCCCCTTGAATCGTCCGTCGAAGCCCAGAATTCCCAGCAGGTTCCTCGACTCCGCGAACATTCGGTCGCGCTCCTCCTCAGCACGCCTCCGGTCAGAGATATCCTGCAGTTGAACGATGAAGCGCTGCGGTCGACCACCCAGATCGCGCACCAGAGAAACACTGCTCAGTCCCCAGAAGTAGTGTCCGTCGCGATGGATGTAACGCCGTTCTCCCTGGAAAAATGTCTCCGTGCCGCTGATGAGTTGCTGCTGGCCGCGAACGCTGTCGGCGATATCATCCGGGTGCGTCAGATCGGCGATGGTCATGCCCAGCATCTCATGTGGTGCGTAGCCGAACAGCGTCGCCATCGACGCGTTCACTCGCTCGACACGGCGATGGACATCACCCAGCAGCATCGCCACCGCCGTGTGATCGAACGCGACGCGAAAGAGCGCTTCACTCACGTGCATCCGCTGCTCGAGCGCATGACGTCCAATGGCGGAGTCAAGGGCGCGTTCCAGCGATGCCTCGGTCAGGTATCCCTCGGTCACGTAGCCGTGCGCGCCGCTCTGGAGAGCCTGCTGCCCGTCCTCATCGCGTGTGGTGACTACCACGACCGGTACGAGCGGCGCGTCCCGACGAATGCGCTCCAAGCCGCCTGACCGCTGGTGTTCCGGATCGGCGAGATCGAGAAGCACTGCGCCGAAGTTGCCGGAGGCAAGCAATTGCAGGGCCGCTTCGATCCGATCACAAGGCGTGAGCACGTACCGACGATGCGCGCCGAGTGTCTCGCGCACGCGCGTCGTGTCAATGGGGTCGCCCACCTGCAGCACTGGTGTCGCAACCATCGTCGCCCCCCGTACCGCATGGCTCAGCGCCATGCGCAACAGGCGCTCTACCTCGCTACTTCAGAGGTCCGCCCAATCGTCGTCGACTGCAGCCGTACCAATCATTCAGTTGATCGGCGTCCCGCACAAGGCGGGTGTCGCCACTTCCTTGTAGGTTCTTCAGTCGCGCACCCGGGCTCCTGCCGCGCGATCACCCATTTACAGTGTATCCATGGATAACGTCACACACGCGTTGGCGGGTCTGCTGCTGGCCGACGCCACGACGGCATGGATTGAACGTCGAACATCGGCGCCCGCCAGCAGGGGCCTGCGGCGCGCCATTGTGGCGCTGGGCTTGGTGGCCGCCGAGCTGCCCGACGCGGATCTGCTGTACTCCGGACCGGCAATTGGGATGGGAAAGCTCGGCTATCTGCTGCATCATCGCGGCCACACACATACCATCGTATTCGCCGTCCTCGCGGCGTTCGTGCTGTGGTGGGCGGTGTTGGCGGTCCGACGACGTGCGACTCCCTCACTCGATGTGCGCGAGCGAGTTCCGCTGCTGACCCTCGCGCTGGCAGGGAGCCTGTCGCATGTGCTGCTGGACTTCACCAACACGTATGGTGTGCATCCGTTCTGGCCGATCGATAATCGGTGGGTGTACGGTGACGCCGTGTTCATCGTCGAACCGTGGTTGTGGATCGCGGCCATCGCGCCGTTGCTGTTCGGACCACGGCAAGCGTGGAGCCGTGTCGTGCTGTCGCTGCTGATGGGCGTCATCCTCCTCGCGTCATGGACATTGGGTGAAATGTCGACGGCGCTTGCGCTGCTGGTCACGTGTGGAGCGGCGGTATGGCTCCTCGTGCAGCGCTTCGTTCGAAAAGGGAGACACGTGGCGGGAGGTCTTGCGGCATGGTGTCTGGTGGAAGCCGTGTTCGCGGTGTCCAGCGCACGGGCCGCCGCCAGTGTGCGCGAACCCATCTCGCCCGATGAACACGTCGTCGACGTGGTGGTTTCGCCGGGCGCAGCGAATCCGCTCTGCTTTGATGCCCTCGTCGTATCCATCACCGCGCGGGAATACCGGGTCCGTTCAGCGACGATCGCACCGTGGTCGCACCTCGGCGCGTCAGCCGGGCCACAACCCCGCGCATGCCGTCGACGCGCCGGCTCCTCCCGCTTTGACGGACTGCTCGGCGTGAGCCCTGTTACCTCTCACGCGGTTGCCGGAGTCGTCTGGGGGGAACAGTGGGCAGCGCCGCGCGCCGAACTGCTTGCATTGGCCGAATCGCGATGTGAAATGTCCGCGGCGCTGCGCTTCCTTCGCGTGCCCGTGTGGACGCACCGCGCCGACGGCGTGGTGCGTGTGTCCGACGCGCGCTTCGGCACGGGCAGCGGCGGATTCACCGACCTCCTCATTGCTGCCGGACCTTGTCCGCTGTCAGCGCGCGCGTGGATTCCTCCATGGACGCCGCCGCGCTCCGAGGTCATCGACCGCGCACCAACCGGCCGAAGATAGCGGACAGCACCCGGCCTTTGACGCTACATTATCCGCCGACCTTCCCTCCAGCCGATTCCGATGCCTCCGTCACCACAGCCCGTCGCCGAGGCCGCACCGCTCGCCGATCGCCCATTTCTGCCATTGCTCGTCGTCCTCTTCATCGGGAGCGGTTGCGCCGCGCTGATCTACGAAGTGGTCTGGCTGCAAATGCTGTCGCTGATCGTCGGCTCCTCCGCTATCTCGCTTGGCGTGGTGCTCGGCACGTTCATGGGCGGCATGTGTGCTGGCAGTCTTCTGCTCTCGCGCTACGTGTCGCGAGCACCACATCCGCTGCGCGTCTACGCGTGGCTGGAAGCGGGCATCGGTGTGTGTGGATTGCTCATCGTGACCCTGTTGCCGTTCATCGGCAAGCTGTATGTCGCGATCGGATTGGGTGGATTTCCCGGCCTGTTGTTGAGCGGCGTGTTCTGCGCGATCGCGCTGTTACCGCCCACACTCATGATGGGCGCGACGCTTCCTGCCATTTCGCGATTCGTCCAAGCCACGCCACGCGGAGTTTCCTGGCTGGGCTTTTTCTATGGCGGCAACATTGTTGGCGGCGTCGTTGGCAGCCTCTTGGCCGGCTACTACTTGCTTCGTCTGCACGACGTAGTCTACGCGACCGTGGTGGCGATCATGCTGAATGCGGTGGTTGCGCTGGCAGCGTTCGCGCTGGCGACGCGCACGTCCTACGCGCCTCCGGTCATTGCAGACACAGCCAGGAAGTCGGAGGCGCCGGCGCGACCGCGTGTGTTTGATGCACCGACCGGGTCGATTCCCGTGTATCTGACGATCGCGCTTTCGGGGTTCACCGCACTGGGCAGTGAAGTGGTCTGGACGCGTCAACTCTCGCTCAATCTTGGCGCCACCACGTATACGTTCTCACTGATTCTGGCGGTGTTTCTTGGCGGACTGGGACTCGGCAGCACGGGAGGCGCGGTGCTGGCGCGCACGGCGGACAATGCGCGCACCGCGCTCGGATGGTGCCAGCTGTTGTTGGTGGGCTGCCTTGCCTGGGCCGCCTTCGCGCTCACGCAGTCCATTCCGTATTGGCCGGTCGATCCGCAGCTCGCGTCACGACCCATGTTCACGTTTCAGATGGACCTCGTGAAGACGATGTTCGTCGTGCTTCCGGGCGCGATCCTGTGGGGCGCGAGCTTTCCACTGGCGTTGGCGGCCGTTGGTTCGCGGGACGCCGATCCCGGTGTTGTGGTCGGCACGACGTATGCCGCGAACACCGTAGGCGCCATCGCCGGATCACTGCTGGCCAGCCTGATCCTCATTCCGAGTTTCGGCACGCAGAGTTCGCAGCGTCTGCTCATTGTCACCGCCGCCGGCGCGGCGCTCCTGATGCTCGTCTACCGACCCACGAGCGACGCGCGCGCAATTCGTTGGTCGGGCAACGTCACGTCCATGCTGTTGGCCGTCGTGTTTGTCACGGGCTGGTTGGTGACCACGGTGATTCCGGTGCCGCCAATCCTGGTGGGATATGGCCGGTTCGTCGCGCGTCGCATCAATAATCACGGTGACTTCATCTACTCCGGCGAAGGCATGAATTCGTCCATGGCGGTGTCACAGCTGTCGAACGGTGTGCTCAACTATCACAACGCGGGGAAAGTTCAGGCGTCCAGCGAACCACAGGACATGCGGCTGCAACGCATGCTCGGGCACATGGCCACGCTGCTCCCCGCGCAGGCCCCGTCGCGCGTGCTCGTCATTGGCTGCGGCGCGGGTGTGACCGCCGGATCGGTGAGTATCGACCCGCGTCTCACCCACGAAGTCATTGCCGAAATCGAGCCATTGGTGCCCGCGGTAGTGTCGAAGTTTTTCAGTGCGCACAACTTCAGCGTAGTGCAGAATCCGAAAGTCGAGGTCAAGATCGACGATGCGCGCCACTACCTCATGACCACGAATGAGACGTTCGACGCCATTACGTCCGACCCGTTCGATCCATGGGTGAAGGGTGCCGCGGGACTGTACACCAAGGAGTTCTTCACGCTCATCAAGAGCAAGCTGAACGCGGGAGGTGTGGTCACCGTGTTCGTGCAGTTGTACGAAAGCAATATGGAAGCCGTGAAGAGCGAGGTCGGCACGTTCCTCGAGGTATTCCCGGAGGGCATGGTATTCGGCAACGAACATCAGGGCGCGGGCTACGACGTAGTGCTCGTGGGCCAGAAGACGCCCGCACCCATTGACGTTGATGCCATCGCCGCGCGGCTGGCCACGGCAGAGTATGCGCCGGTCGCCGCGTCACTCAGTGAGATCGGCATCAACTCCGCCATCGACCTCATGGCAACCTTTACGGCACGCGCCGATCAGCTGCGACCGTGGCTCGCCGACGTCCAGCTCAACCTCGACAAGAACCTGCGACTGCAGTATCTGGCCGGATTCGGGCTCAATCTGTACGAGCAGGCGTCCATCTACACGGCGATGATGCCGCAGCGTCGATACCCCGAGGGGCTGTTCGCGGGTTCACCGGCCACGCTGGCCGAGCTGCGAGCCCGAATCGAGCCGTAAGCAGCACCACCGCGGCGCGTGGTCTGGCGAGTACGCGCTACGCGGCCGCCGCCAATGGCCGCGACAGCGGGAGTCGGACCGTAAACGTCGTGCCGACTCCCACTGCGCTTGTCACCTGCAAGTCGCCACCATGCTTGTCGACCACGATCGTGCGTGCGATGGCCAGCCCTTGTCCGGTTCCTTTGCCGACCTCCTTGGTGGTAAAGAACGGATCAAAGATGCGCGCCTGGATCTCACTCGGGATGCCGCAGCCGTCGTCGCGCACTTCGAGCACCACGTCGTCACGCTCACAGTAGGTTCGAATCGTGATGCTGCCGGTGGTCCCCGTTGATCCCTTGACGGCGGCAATGGCCTGCGCCGCGTTGACCACCAGGTTGAGGACAACCTGGTTGATCTCGCCAGCGTAGCACGACAACGGCGGAAGCTCGCCCAGATCCGTCGTCGCGATCGCCACGTGCCGGTACTCGCTCCGCGCCACCTCAAGCGTCGTGAGGACCGCGTGGTTGAGGTCAATCTGCGACATCTCCTGTTGGTCCGGATGTGCAAACTCCTTCATCGAGCGAACGATGGTCGCGATGCGGCTGAGACCGTCCATCGCGCGGTCGATCGCCAGCGGTGCACTCGTCAGGATGTATTCGAGGTCCATCGTTTCCTGCAGATCGGCCGCCTGTTGCGCCAACAGCAGCGAGGGTTCCGCCTCCAGCACACTACGCCCCAATTGCTGATAGGTCGTGAGCAGCACACTGCAGTCATTCATCGCCTCACGGATGAAGTGCACACTGTCGCTGACGAACTGCACGGGCGTGTTGATCTCATGGGCGATACCCGCCGCGAGTTGACCCACCGACTCCAGCCGCTGCTTCAGATGGAGGGCAACCTCCATTCGTTGCCGCTCCGCGATCTCGGCGCGCAGCTGGACATGGCTCGCGTGCAGTTCGCTCTCGGCGAGCTTTCGCGCCGTGATATCAATCATCGTGCCTTCGATTTGCTGTGCACCATCCGCTTGGGTCAGCAGGGTCGCATTCTCGATGACCCACACGGCCGCACCGTCCTGACTATTCAGACAGCTTTCGAAATCCGAGAGTTGTCCCAGTCGGCGAAGATCGACGTGGAATGACTTGCGCGTCTCGGCATCGGCGGAGAGTGAGGTCGACGGTGCCTCCAGCAGCGCCTCGCGAGAGGCGTATCCGAGAATATGCGCGCAGGCATCATTGCAGTCGAGAATGCGCCCGTCGGGAGTGCTCCAGTAGATCCCGGCGAGACTCCGCTCAATCAGGTGCCGATTCCGCGCCTCACGCGCCATGAAGGCAAGGCCCTGCGTCGTGAAGCGCCGGTCCATGACCGATGTGATCAGCGCGAGCGCAAGCACCAGAAAGGTGACGATGGTAATGCCGGCGACGCCCAGCGAGCTGACGTTGACCGCATGCGCGACGTTGCCAGCACGTGGTGACGCTTCGAACGTCGCCGCGGCCATCCCGGTATAGTGCATCGCCGCGATCGCGAAGCCCATAAGCGTCGCACTCCCGAGCTTCTGTGGTGCCAGCGCACGTCCTTCGGTACGCAGATGAACGGCCAGCGCGAGGGCGACCAGCGATACCAGGACCGCAATGCCGATTGAGAGGGCGACAATCCATGGGTTCCACATGGCGTGCGCCGACATTCGCATCGCCGCCATTCCAATGAAGTGCATGCAGGCAATGCCACTCCCCATCACCAGGCTGCCGATCATCAGGGCGTACGCGGTCACCGCGGTGCGACTGACGACGAACAACGCGGCAGCAGATGCGAGCATGGCGGCGAACAGCGAGAGCGCCACCAATGGCAGGTCGTACAGCACCGACACGGGCAACCGAAACGCCAGCATACCGATGTAGTGCATCGACCAGATGCCGCCGCCCATGGCTACGGCGCCTCCGCCAAGCCACGCACGCCGCACGCGTCCCTGGGTGGCGGCCGTGCGCGCTGACATGTCGAGTGCCGCATAGCTCGCGGCGATCGCGATCAGCACGGAGAGGCCGATCAACCAACCATCATAGGATCCAGCTAACGAGGCCGCGCCGCGCATCGATCGCCTGAGTATCTAAGACCGGTGATTGTCAGCACCGATAACGAGCGACCGCGGGGAGGTGACTCCGCCGACGCTAGGGCGGCCCCTGCGGCGGGAACCAGCCCATCAATACAAACATCGGTCGGCACGCACGAATTCTTGAACGGCCATCTGGTCGGCGCGCCCCTGCGCACCGCCACGCGACGATCAATCGCCGCCGGGGGCCGGGGATACGAACGGCGCCGGGACCACACGTCGTGCAGCTCCCACGCCCAACCGCGCCAGGAACGAACTGCGCCAGTGCTCCATGATTTCATACACCGTCGGCACCACCACCAGCGTGAGGACCGTCGACGCGATCACGCCGCCAATAACCGCCCGTCCCAGCGGAGCGCGGAAGTCGGCGCCCTCACCGATACCAAGCGCCACGGGAATCATGCCGGCAATCAGGGCAAGCGTCGTCATCAAGATGGGCCGCAGTCGCGTACGACCGGCCTCAATGAGCGCATCGCGCACGCTCAACCGACCGTCCTGGTGCGCCCATTTTGCAAAGTCGATCAGCAGAATGGCGTTCTTGGCCACAATCCCCATCAGCATCATGAC
This sequence comes from Gemmatimonas sp., assembly GCA_040080315.1. GTDB lineage: Bacteria > Gemmatimonadota > Gemmatimonadetes > Gemmatimonadales > Gemmatimonadaceae > Gemmatimonas. The sequence goes on along the minus strand of JBEBIR010000077.1, from coordinate 1,540 downwards.
GCCAATGAGGCTCATGATGTTCAGCGTATCACCCGTCATGAGCAGGGCCATCACCACGCCGATCAGCGACAGCGGTAGCGAAATCAAGATCACCAGTGGTTCGAGAAACGAGCCGAACTGCACCACCAGAATGAGATACATCAGCAATACGGCAACGCCGAGTGAGGTGATGATCGCGCCGAACATCTGATTCTGACTCTCGACCTGACCGCCCTCGGTCACGTGGTAGCCGGGAGGCAGCGGCACCTGATGCACGCGCGTCATGACATCGTTCGCGACGTTGCCCATGGAGGCACCGAGAACATTGGCGCCGACGGTGACGACACGGCGTCGCTGATAGTGATCAATCTGCGCGGGACCGTTTCCTGCCGTGATGGTCGCCACCTGCTCGAGGGGCACAAATGACGCCGATCGTGCGGCGCCGGCTCCTCCCGTGATCATGATGGGAAGACCGGCAAGATCGCGCTGACGCTCTCGGGCGGCCGGGGCCAGTCGTACACGAACGGTGCGCGAGATTCCCGTCGGATCAACCCACGTTCCGGTCTCCACGCCTGCGAAGGCAAATCGCAGCGCCGTCGCCAGTTGTCCAACGCTGACGCCCATGCTGGAGGCCAGTCCCCGATGGACCCGCACGCTCAATTCAGGCGTCTCGCCTTTTGTCGAGAGTCCCACATCGACGGCGCCGCGCGCCTGGCGCACCGAGTCAGCGATCTGAAGGGCAAGTCGACTGAGGATGTTCGCGTCAGGTCCCTGCACCTGCAGTTGCAGTTGCTTCTGGTTACCGGACAGTCCGCCCGCCGCGAACGTATACGTGAGCGCGCCGGCGACATGTCCGATCTCCTCGCGGATCACCTCGCCCAGTGCATCCTGACTGATCGTGCGCTGTCCTTTCGGCACGAGGCGCACATAGATAGTGGCGGCGTCCACGGCGCCGGAGCCCGACGCGTTACCGACCGTGGAGTACGTGTACGCCACCTGAGCATGCGCGCGCACCATGCGCGCCACCTCTTCGGTCTTGGCGGTGGTGTATTCCAGCGTCGACCCGGGTGGTGTTTCCACGGCGACGTTGAGTTCGCTGTTGTCCTGAATCGGCGCAAAGCCAAATCCCCCGAACTTCACCTGCAACGCGATGGCGAGGAGCAGACTCGTCATGGCGATCCCCACCATGCTCCACCGATGATCGAGCGCCCACCCGATCACACGTTTGTAGCGATCCGCCTGTCGGTCAAACCACAGGTTGAAGCGATCGAGTGCACGCGACACGACGTTGCGACGCTCGTGGCTCTCCAACTGCGGATCCGGCCAATACGCCGACAGCACATCCGAAGCCCCGAACAACACCTGCGTCAAAAACGGCAGCGGCGCACGGCTGTCTTTCAAAATATCCCGGAACTGCGGCACAAAGAACGTGAACACCCCCGTGATCATCACGATCCCAAGCACCACCAGCACCGCCGGATACGTCAGACTCGCCACCACCTTGCTCCGCAGGTCCGCCTGCGCCGTCACCATGTGGGCCAGCCGCTCGAGCACCTTCCCC
>JBEBIR010000690.1:0-2358 GCA_040080315.1 Gemmatimonas sp. | reverse complement strand
CAAATGAGATTGGCACCCGCCGCACGCCACTCGGCGAGCGTCGGAAGGAGCATCAACGTCGCTCCCACCACCAACCCCCACACCAACTGATCGTTGAATCGCAGGTCACGCAGTGCCGCCAACGGCGGCCCGATGCGCACCCGCGACAACCGATGATACGCCGCCCAGCCCAACCCGAGCGCCAACAGCGACTCGAGCGCCAACAGCGCGGGTGCCAGCACCAGCAGTGGACCGCGCGCCGTCAAACTTCCACTCGCTCGCGATGATCCTGCGTCGCCGAGCGATCCCAACGTTGTTGCCAGACGCTCAGCACGTACCGCCGCACCCGGAACTCGGCTGACGAACGCCCGCCACGCCGACGACTCGGTGCGCGCCTGCCACGTGTCCAACGATTCCTGCACACGCCGCTGATACTCGATGCCGAGCATCCGCGTCGCGTCATCAAACGTCCCCGACGCGCCTGATCTACCGGCCAGGCCGGCCATGGTGACAACGGCTGCCAGCGCCATTGCTGCCAAGGCCCGACCTAGAAACGGACGAGCACGGGTTGTCAAACAGATAAGGCCGAAGGAGGCGCCGATGCTGAGGCACCAGCCTCGCACGAAGGCGCCATACCCGCTGAACGGCAGGGGTATCTTCCACAGCACCCACACCGCCATACCGACCCACACCAACGCCACGATCAGTCGACCACCGGCCCACCAACCCACGATGGCACTGGCGGCGATGGCCACCAATACCAGCAGCGCGAATTGCTCGACCGGCAACAGCAGACGGACCGTTCCCCCAAGTAACGCCAGCGCGGGCGGCCAGCCGGGAGCGGCCGTGACCACCACCATCAGCAACAGCGCCAAAACAAACCACCGCCATCCGCGCTCCTGTGGCGCCGTCGCGGCGGAGTCCGGCGCGACGACTCCGGTCATATCAGCCCGTCTGTCCCTTCACGTACGGCAACAACGCCAGGAATCGCGCCTTCTTGACGGCGCGCGACAACTGCCGCTGATGCCGCGCATCAACACCGCTCAACCGGCTCGGCAGGATCTTGCCGTAGTCGGTGATGAAGCGCGCGAGGAGACGATCGTCCTTGTAGTCCACGTAACGAATGCCTGCTTCCGTAATCGGGCAGGGCTTCTTCTGTCGGCGCATCAGTTATTCCTCGTCGTCATCGTCATCATCAATCATGCGCCGGCGCGAGGCGAGCTCTTCATCGCTCAGCTTGGGCGCACCGAGCTCGTGCTCGTGCAACGTGATCAGGTAGCGGATGACCGTGTCATCCAGCTTCAGCGCGCGCTCGAATTCCGGAAGGACCTTCGGATCGATCGTGTAATGCGCGATGACGTAATAGCCGTTCTCGTGACGGCCGATCTTGTACGCGAGCGCGCGACGCGCCCAGTGCTCGTACTCGATGGGCTCGGTCACACCAAGCAACGCATGGAGCTTGTCGAGCTTTTCCGCGATGGCCGCATCTTCGAGTGCTGATTCGAAGATGTAGACGGCCTCATAGCGCCGCGTTGGAAGGCGGCGGATCTTGAGTTTTGCCACTCGGCTATTTCTCCCTGTGGTCTGAAGTGCCCCCCGCAGTGCCGGTCCGCAGGAGGAGGGGGGTACGGGCGAGGTGCCCGGACCGTACAGCCACTGAAGATACCTGAGGGCGGAGAGAGGGGCAACCCGAGCGTGTCGGCGCTGGCCTACGAGAGGGATGATCAGAAGAAGGTAGTGAGCTTGGGAGGGGTGAGGGGTGAGGGTAGTCTGCCCTCACCGGCTCACCCCTCCAGCGCTCGCTACCTGGTGTTCGCCTGGACTGCGGACCAAGGCTCAACCGCTAGTTCGGGGCCCTCGTCCCGCTTCCCCCGTACACGCGGTCTCCGCCGATGACCGGGCCGTTCACTCCCACGCCATAGTCGTTGTTCACCGACGCGATCACCTGGCGGATACTCCCCGGGAAGGGCGCGGTTCGGGCGTTCCGGCCGAATGGGTCGGAATACCAGACCGTCGGGCCGCCGGCGTTCGAGACGACGTTGTCGTTGATGTCCACCTGTCGACGTGCGCCGTTGAAGCCCGATCGCGCATCGTCGTAGTCCACGCTCAACAGTGAACCGCTCACCGTCGACGTCAGTCCATCGCATTCCGAACTGCGGGCCTGTCGATCGCCAATCGTGGTCGCGCACAACGCCGTCGGGCGACCCACCACGCCGGCCACGGTCGGATCAAAAAAGCGACTCGGTCGAAACACCTGAAAATAGGGATTGAACACCACCAGTCGTTTGCCCTCTGCGGTTCGCACTTCGTTCGATGTTTCCCAACTCTCATGCAGTACGCCAAAGTCGGAGCGTTGACCCGGCGCGACGAGTATCCGTG
>JBEBIR010000689.1:0-2371 GCA_040080315.1 Gemmatimonas sp. | reverse complement strand
TTCCGCGATGCTTGCGTTGACAGAGAAGGCCCTTCGAGGTGAAATGCGAAGAGCGAGAGCTGCGGGGCGGCGTCCATCACGACACCGGAAATCCGCGCCACGCGATCGGCAGCCCACACCGCCAGGTGACGCTTCTCGGCGATGGCCGCGCGGTAGCGCGCCGCGCCGTACAGTTTGACGCTCAGCCACACCCGCAGTCCGGGGAACCCGCGCGACAGCTCGGGACCATACTGCGCGGGGTCGTAGAACTCATCCTGATTTTCCGGCAGGTAACCGGCCGTCGCGGAATGCACCAAGCGCAGCGCGTTGCCATCGCGCACGAGCAGCGCACCGGTGCCGTAGGGCAGGAACATGCCTTTGTGCGGATCGAGCGTCAGCGAATCGGCACGCGACAATCCCGGCAGCAGGTCGCGCAACGCAGGGCACATGTGAAAGAACGCCCCATAGGCGCCGTCCACGTGGTGCCAGAGCGACTGCCGCGCGCATACGTCGGCGATGTCGTCTAACGGATCAACCGCCCCCGTATTGGTCGTGCCGGCCGTGGAGACCACCAGAAATGGGTGAAGTCCCTGCGCGCGGTCTTTCGCGATCGCCGCAGACAACTCGGCGACGTCCATGCGATAGTCGCGATCAACGCCGATTGTGCGCACCCGATCGGCGGCGATGCCGGCCAGCTTCGCGGCTTTGCTGATCGAGTGATGCGCCTGACTTGAGGTGTACAGGGTGCCCGAGCGGATGTCCGCACCCAGGTGACGCTCACGTGCGCACACGATGGCGTTGAACGTGGCGCCAGACCCGCCGGTGGTGAGCAGTCCGGCAGTTCCAGTGGGGAAGCCCATCCAGTCCCGCAACCACTCAAGCACGTTGGCTTCGAGTTGCACGAGCGCCGGAGCGGCTTGCCATACCCCGGTGTAGCGATTGGTGGTGTCGGCGATGAAGTCGGCCAACGCCGCCGGATATACGCCACCACCGGGGATGTACGCGAGATACCCGGGACCCGGCGTGGTGAACGAGCGTGGGATCAACTCGTTGAACAACAGATCGAGCAGCGGCTCGAGATCGGTGCCCGCCTCAGGCGCCGATTCGCGGAGCGAGCGACAGAGGTCGACGACATCGACATCGCCACAACTGGGTTGTTGGCCAATCTCCGCGAGGTGCTGCACGGAGCGCGCGACCACATCGCGACCCATGTGTAGCATCTGCTCGGGCGTGAACTCCATGGCGGCGGCGTCGCCAGCCAGCGCTTCGCGACGCATCATGTGGAGTGGCCCGCTCACCTTGACTGCATCATCGTCATCGCCAGCGCATCGTCAGGAGTGTTGGGTCGGTACGGATTGCGTTGCCAATGTACGCCGGACGTCCCAAGTTTAGCGAGCGCGCGGCGAGCGACCGCGCTCTTGATGTCCGTTGACGGGGGAACGTGGCGATTCAGACGCACCATGGATGGCGGCAACGGCTGGCCCATGTCCGGGCGATCACGCGGTTGATCGCGGCGTTGGCAGCGAGTGCGCTGACGGCGTGGGTCCTGCCCGGCAGTCTCTCGCTCGAGATGCGCTTGGTGGCGTCGTGGGACGGGTTTGCGCTGGTCGCGCTGGGTCTCACGTGGCTGACCATCCTTACGTTGGACTCCGCGCAGATCCGGACGCTGGCCACGCGCGAAGATCCGAGTCGACTCGCGTCGCTGATTCTGGTGGTGGTGGGCGCCAGTGCGTCGCTGTTGGCAGTGCTCGTGCTGCTGCAGGCCAGCATGCAACTTCCGGGCGCCGTGAAGACGCGGGCCATTGTGCTCGCGCTGTCCGCTGTCGTGCTGTCATGGTTCTTGATTCACACGGTGTTCACGCTGCGGTACGCGCATCTGTATCACAACGAAGCGACGCCGACGCACCCACTGGAGTTTCCCGGAGGCGAGAAGTCGCCAGACTATCTCGATTTCGCGTATTTCGCGTTCGTTGTCGGCATGACGGCGCAGACGGCGGACGTGAACATCCGCGGACGCGCGATCCGCCGCACGGCCCTCTTGCATGGCATCGTGGCGTTTGGCTTCAATACCGCCGTGGTGGCGCTCAGCATTGGAGTGCTCACGACACTGTGGTAGGGAAGACGGGAGCCTCTCCTCAGACGTCAGCTTGGTGATGCGACCGCCCATGCCGAGCGAGAGTTGAACAGCGAGGGCGCGGAGTGGTTCTCGCGGAGTACGCGGAGCTTCGCGGAGATCGCGGAGCACAACCAAAAACGTTATTGTTGTTCTCTGTGTTCTCCGCGAAGCTCCGCGTACTCCGCGAGAACCACTCCGCGTCCTCTCCGTTCAACTCTCCGTTTCCCTTCATTTCTCCCGTAGCCCAACATCCAGAAGATAGTCGCGCTCCGGAAT
>JBEBIR010000688.1:0-2373 GCA_040080315.1 Gemmatimonas sp. | reverse complement strand
TTCGCGCCGGGGTTCGACCCGGCGCGCGCCGAATTGACCACGCGATTGACGCGCGTGCTCTTTCCGATGACCGGGTTGATGGTGATCAGCGGATGGTGTCTTGGCATCCAGAACTCCCATCGGCGCTTCTTCTGGTCCTACGCGAGTGCCGCACTCTGGTCAGTCGCACAGATCGTGCTGCTTCTGTGGTGGGGCAACGCCGCCAAGTCGTTGTCGGAACTCGCGTGGTGGTTGGCGTGGGCCACCCTCGTGGGTTCCGTCCTGCAGGTTGGCGCGCAACTCCCGGAAGTGATCCGTCTGGTGGGCGTGCTGCGCCCCACACTTGATCGCGCGACGGATGGTGTCACGCAGACGCTGCGCAACATTGGTCCGGTCATGCTGGCGCTCGGCGTTGTGCAGATTTCGTCGCTGATCGATGTGCAGATCGCGTCGTTCCTGCCGACGGGCGCGGTGTCCAGCATCAGCTATGCCAGTCTGATCGCGTTGCTGCCGGTCTCGCTGTTCGGGGTGTCGGTGGCCGCGTCGTCCCTGCCTGAATTCTCGCGCGAGTCGGACACGACTCGCGATGGCGCGTTGCTGGAGCGGCTTCGCGCGGGATGGCAGCGGATTCTGTTCTACATCATTCCGTGCGCGGTGGTGTTCCTCGCGTACGGGGACCTGTGTGTGGGCATGTTGCTGCGCAACGGAAGATTTGGCGCAGCGGAACAGCACGTGGTGCGTCTCGTGCTGGCGGGCTCCGCTATCGGTCTCGTCAGCTTTGCATCGGTGAAGCTGCTGGCATCGGTGTACTACGCGCTGCAGGACTATCGCACACCGTTGCGCGCATCGGTGTCGAGTCTTGGGGCGTCCGCGCTGGCCGCCGTGTCGCTGGCGTATCTGTTTCGGCATGAGACCTGGGCCGCGGCAGCGATCACGGTTGGCAGTGCCCTCGGATCGTTTGTGAATCTTGCGGTGTTGGTGCGCGGACTCCGCTCGCGACTCGGAGCGCTGTACACCGATGCGATGTGGCGTGGCTCGAGGCGCATCGCCGTGGCTTCCCTGTTGGCGATGCTCGTGGCGCTTCCGGTGCGCTGGTGGCTGCGCGACTGGCATCCGATCGTCGGCGGTCCGCCGACCCTGGCCGTGTTCGGCATTGCCTATCTGCTCGCGGCGTGGTGGATGGGATCGCGTGAGGCGTCGCGCTTGCTGCGTCTTCCACCGCGTCCGTCGCCATGAGCGAGCACCTGCTCTCGGCGTTGCCGCTCCCGGACGATGAGTGGACGCGACTCGCCATCGCGCGCGGCATGCCGGTCGCCATCGCCATGAAGTTGCCACACTTGCCGGACTCGCCCGGTGTCTATCTCTGGAAGGCGGACGATGGCACGGTGCTGTATGTCGGCAAGGCCAAGCGCCTGCGCTCGCGCGTGCGCAGCTACTGGAGTCAGGACCACGAGGCGAGTCCGAAAACGCGGGGGCTGCTGCGCAAGGCGCACGAACTCGAGACGATCGTGGTGCCCAGCGAGGCGCACGCGCTGATCCTCGAGGCCACGCTGATCAAGGAGCATCATCCGCGTTTCAACGTCGCACTGCGCGACGACAAATCCTATCCGTATATCAAGGTGTCCGTGCAGGAGCCGTTCCCGCGGGTGCTGGTGACGCGGCGACTGCTGGACGACGGCGCTCGCTATTTCGGTCCGTACACCGATGTGGGCGCGATGCGACGCGCCATGAATATCGTGAAGCGCATTTTCACGGTGCGCTCGTGTCACTACGCACTACCCACGGATGCGCCCGAGCGCCCGTGTCTCGACTACTTCATCAAGCGATGCCAGGCGCCATGCGTGGGCTATCAGTCGGCGAGCGACTATGGCGCCATGATCGCCGAGGTGGTGTGGTTTCTCGAGGGACGTACGAGCGAGGTGGTGCGCCGGGTGCGCACGCGCATGCTGGAGGCGTCCGCGCGATTGGACTTCGAGCGCGCCGGCGAACTGCGGGATGCGCTGCTGCATCTGGAGAAGATGGAAGAGCCGACGGTGGTGCTCGAAGTCGAAGGGGGCGATCGCGACGTGGCGGGCTATGCGCGCGATGGCGAAGATGCGTGTGTCGTCGTAATGCGCATCCGCGGCGGCAAGCTGTTGGCGCGAGACCATCGATTGCTGGAACACGCCGAAGACGAGGACGACGGCGCGGTGCTGGCGGCCAGCCTTGCCCAGTGGTACCGAACTGCCGACGCACGGGCCGCCGACCTGTTGGTCCCATTCGACTTTGAGGATCGCGAATGGCTGGAGACGTCACTTGGCGCGACGCGCATTCGCGTCCCCCAACGCGGCCCGCGTCGCGCGCTGGTCGATCTTGCCGATCAGAATGCGCGTCACCTGCTCGAGGAGTTCAAGC
>JBEBIR010000687.1:0-2373 GCA_040080315.1 Gemmatimonas sp. | reverse complement strand
CGCAGACCCATCCGAAAACTGTCGGTGTCGATCCCCACTTCGCGTTGCGTCACCGAACTCTTGATGTCCGTGTGAATGAACTCGATCGGGTTTTCGAGCGTCAGGATGTGCTTTTCATACGACGCATTGATGGCGTTCACCAGCGCCGCCATCGTGCTCGATTTGCCTGAGCCGGTCACGCCGGTCACCAGCACCATGCCACGCTCGGTGTGCGCGATACGATCGAGAACGGGCGGCAGCTTGAGCGACGCAAACGTCGGCACATTCTCCGGAATCACCCGCATGACAATCGAATGCGAGGCGCGCTGCCGCAGAATATTCACGCGGAAGCGCCCGACACCCGGTGCCGCCCAACTCACATCGTGATCGCGCATCGTATCAATCGCGGCGCGCTCCGTGTCATTGCTCATAAAGTGCAGCGCAATCGCCCGCGTCTGTTCAGCCGTCAGTGATTGCTTCGTGAGCGCCACCAGACGGCCGTCAATACGCGCCCGCACCACATCGTCCGCCTTGATGTGGACATCGGATGCGCCGCGTTCAACCGCTGCCCTGATGATTCGCTCAATCGCCACGCCGTGCCTCGGTAGGTACCCGCAGAGGATCCTCAGACCGGTACGTGTCAGTAGCCGGCGTCGAGGTCCACGACATTGCGCAACGGATCCCCCGCCACCCAACGCCGCCAATTGTCTTCGAACAACTCCAGCGCGCGCTCCCATTGACGTCGCGGCGACACACCCGACACATGCGGCGTGATCAGAACCCGCGGATGCTGCCACCAGATGCTATCGGGCGGCAGCGGCTCGGTGCGAAACACATCCAGCACCGCACCGCGAATCCGGCCCGCATCCAACGCCTCCACCAGCGACTCCTCAGAAACCAAGGACCCGCGCGCTACGTTCACGACGATTGCGCCGAGCGGGAGCAACGCCAAACGGGCGCCGTCCAGCAGCTGGTTCGTGGCCTCCGTGGACGGGGCCGTCAGAACCACCACATCGGCCGTCCGAAGCTCGCTTTCCAGCATGGCCGGTCCCACCACGCGGCCAAAACCCGCAGGCCGCCCCAATTCCGGGCGTCGCCGAACACCGGTACAGGTGCATCCCAGGGCCGAAAACCGCCGCGCCACCGCACTCCCAATGCCACCGGCCCCAACCACCAGCACTCGGCACTCATCAATTTCCCGCAGGTTTGTGGAGTCGAGCGGGAAGGTCGTCTGGTCCCACGTACTGGCTGCTTGCTGCCGGACGGCAATATCAAGTCCCCGCAGAAAGTGGATGACACCCCCCAGCACGGTATCGGCAATCCCCTCGGCGTACTGGCCGGCGCTGTTGGTGAACAGCAGCCCGCGCTCGCGCATGGCCGGGCTGATGGATCCGCCAACCCCCGCCGCCATGCTATGCGCCCATTTCAGCCGCGCCGCCGCCTCGATGAGCTGCTCGGGCACCCCATACCCAAAGTAGACCTCGGCATCTGCAATGGCGGCAATGGTCTCGTTGCTGGCCGCGTTTCGTCCACTACCCACCGACACCGACGGCGAGGAGATGATGGTCAGTCGCCAGCCATCGAGCACGTCGTCACGCAGCTGATCGGCCACCCACGACGGCATCCGCATGTGCGGGACCGTGCTCATGAGGTCGACCACCAGATGCCGCGCAGTCACGCCGTCGGCACCGTGAGCGTCTTGAGCCCCATACGATCACGCACCTCCCGCATCGTCTCCTGCGCAATCGCACGCGCCGTGTTTGCACCGGTTGCCAGCGCGTCCAACACCTGCTGTGGTTCCGCCGTCAACGCGTCGGCGCGACGACGAATCGGCGTCAACTCCTGCACGATGTTCGCCTGCAACACCTTCTTGCAGTCCATACAACCCCAGCCCGCCGTGGTGCACTGCTGCACCACATTCGCTTGCTCGTCGAGCGTGCTGAACGCCTTGTGCAATTGAAAAATGTTGCAGACGTCGGGGTTGCCCGGATCCGTCTTGCGAACGCGCGCCGGATCGGTCATCGCCGGACGCAGCTTGGCCCAGATCTCATCATCGCTTTCCATCAGCCCCACGGTGTTGCCCAGCGACTTGGACATCTTCGCCTGACCGTCAAGACCGACAATGCGACGTGTGGGCGTGAGCAGCGGTTGTGGCTCGGGAAAGAAGTGCTCACCGAATCGCGCGTTCCACTTGCGGGCCGTGTCGCGCGCCAGCTCCAGATGCTGGACCTGATCTTCACCGACAGGCACCGTATCGGCGCGGTAGAGCAGGATGTCGGCCGACTGCAGCACGGGGTACATCAGCAGACCGGCGGGAATGCTCTCCAGCTTCGACGACTTGTCCTTGAACTGCGTTTGCCGTTCCAGATCACCCAACGGCGTGAGTGTGGTAAA
>JBEBIR010000076.1:0-10608 GCA_040080315.1 Gemmatimonas sp. | reverse complement strand
CCTCATAGCCCTCGGGAATCCGGAACACGCCAGGATCCACGTTGCCCTTCTTGAGGTCGGTGACCTGCATCGTGATGACGTCGGAGGTGGACTTGCCCTTGCCGTCCGTGGTGGTTGACCAGGTGGTGCTGCGCAGGGCCATACCCTTCCGACCGTACTCCTTTTCGAACTTCGCGAACTCGGCCGCCATTTCAGGATTGGAGGCCTTCATGCCACTGGTGAAAGACTTGCCCCACACCGCCAGCGCGTCTTCGTCGATGTCGATGCCCTGCGCGATCCATTGATCGCTGGAGTCGGATGACGACGACCGTTGCGTCATCCCCATGATCTTCACTTCAACGTCACTGCTGTTGTACATCCGCACATGTCGCGTACGGTAGCCCAGCATCTCCTCGCCCGCCCCCATGTCCTTGTACGAGAACTTGGCGTTCTTGATCGTCATCTTCATCATGGGGTTGTTCATCATGGCGCCCATGCCGCTGCCAAACTGTCCAGCGTCCATGATCATCACCTGCTTGTCCTTGTCACTCACAATGGCGAACTGCGGCGGCGACGACGTGACAATGATGTACGCGCCCTTCTGACCCATCGGGCCCTTGCCGTTCGTGTAGTCCATGCGCGCATTGCCACCCTGGAGCTGCACCAAGGCGTTGACGTCCGCGGCCTCTTTCTGCCGCTTGTCCGCGGCTGATGACGTGACCGTGTAGTTGAACGTCAGGCCGCTGGCCGCGGCGCGAGGCGGGTTGGGTGTCCGGGCGGCCGACAGCGTTACAATGGTGCCGCCAAGCAGGAGCGGGAGCGCCAGCAGCCGAGCCGACGTGGCAAGACGCGTTGTGGCAATGGCCATGCGAGCCTCTCAGGGAAGGTGATCGGTCGTGTGGACGCGCGAAAACGTCCGTCACGAGAAAGGTATGTCGGGCGGGAGCGTCAGCAAGCGACGGCGAGCGCGCCATTTTCGGACATTCCCATCCTCGAGACCTCACCCCTGCCGTAGGGGGCGACCTGACTGACGGCCAGATGTCTGCTCAGCACCCTCCAGTAGGTGCTCGAACTGCATCTTCCGTCTGCGGAGACCCTCATGCGCTCTCAACCGTTCGCGCGCGCGCTGCGCACAGCGGCGTTCATCGCTACTCTCGCCCCCGTGGGACTGCTGCTCGGGCAGCCCGCCAAATCGCGCCCGGCGTCGAATGCGTCGTCGATGGTGACCTACGTCAAGGTGCTTGGCGCCGATTATGCCTTCGAATCACCGGACCTGGTGGCGTCCGGCATAGTTGCATTCAATCTCGTGAACAACGGCGCCGACCTGCACGCGATGGCGGTGTTTGAATTGCCCGCGAAACACACACTGCGGGAATTCCTCGATCAGTACCACACGCAGGGCATGATCCCGGCCTGGATGATCGGCATCGGGCAGACCCCCACAATCGCGCCGAACACCGAGGCGTTTCTCACCGTGCGCATAAAACCGGGTCGCTACATTCTGGCCTGTCTCATTCCGGCACGCGACGGGCGCATGCACACAGAGAAGGGAATGGTGAAGTTGATCACGGTGAAGTAACGCCACCATCGCCCACGGCGGCGCGACTTACTCAGCTGGCAGCGCCGCGCCCGCCGTCCAGCCGCACGAACGCAGGCGGTCCATCAACGCGAGCACGCGCGCGCGTTCGACATGCACGCCAAGCACGAGCACATCGTCCGCACGCGCCCACGTGAGCGCATCGCAGACGCCGCGGTACTCGCTGTTGGCAAACCCAATCACGTCGGGCGCCGCGCCAGCGTCGATCAAACCCGCACGCAAGATGCCCGGTACCTCGCCAGGCGCACGCCCACGCAACATGGCGGCCATCTCCTTTATGATGATCCGGTCGAATTGTTGCGTGCGCCACGCCGTGGCCGCCAGTGCGCGCAACTGCACGTTGTCGCGATTCCCGGCCTGCCCCAGCATCAGTAGGCGCCGGTGCGCTGGCATCGTGGCTGCCGTCACGCACAACGACGCCATGCCGTCGGGATTGTGGGCGTAGTCCATCACCACGATCACACCGCCAACCGTGCGAATCATCAGTCGGCCCGGGTTGTCTTCTGGAGACGCACCGAACGTCGCGAGCGCATCGCGAATGCCGGTGATCGGTACACCCACTACGCTGGCGAGCAAGGCCGCACCGCAGGCGTTGGCGATGTTGTGACGCGCCTTGCCACCGAGTGTGATCGGCATGCGATCGACCTCACCCAGATCATGCCACACGTCCCGTTGGCGCAACCACAAGTGCCCTTCGCGCACCGCCGCCGCGTGCGCCATTGGGTCGAGCGTCACCTCACGATCGGTCGGGCTGAACCAGGCGATCGGAACATCGAGCGTGGTCGCGAGCTGCACGAGCGTCGGGTCATCCGCATTGAGAACCAACGCCGCGCCCGCGCGCAGGGCGCGCGCGACGATCGCCTTCGCCACTCCCAAATCGGCCAGCGTCTCCACACCATACTCACCGAAGTGATCGGCAGAGATGTTCGTGATCAGGGCGCCGTTGGCGAGATTGAGCGCAAGCCCGCGTCGCAGCATTCCGCCCCGCGCGGTCTCGAGCACGGCGGCTTCCACGCGTCGGTTGCACGTCACGAGCCTCGCTCCCGACGGACCGGTGAAGTCGCCCGCCTCGACCTGAACGTCGTCCACCCACACGCCGTCGCTGCAGCACCACCCGGTCACTCGGCCGCTCGCGCGCCACATGGCGGCAACCAGTCGCGTGGTGGTCGTCTTTCCGTTCGAACCGGTCACCAGGGCAATCGGCACGTCCCGTGCCTCATCCCACCCGTCGTCGAATTCCATTGAATCATCCAGCGGAACTTCGGCATGGGAGACGGCGCACACGCCAACACCGCTTCCGACGGAGCATCCATCGTCGTCCAGTGAGAACGACAACCCGCGCTCATGCGCATACTGCGCAATGGCCACCAATCGCGGCAACGCCTGGCGTTCCCTCGCGTATTTCTCGCGCAGCACGGGGGTCGCGTCGACCGGCTGTTCCCCACTGGCACGCGCTTCCGCGGCCACCCACGCGTGTTCCGTCAAATCGGTTGCGGTCATCAGACCATCGAGTGGCGCCGACACGAACACACTCGCGCCTTCGCGTGATCGTCGTGTGTCGCATCGGGTGTCCGTCCACCCCAGCGCTGCCGTGAGCCGGCGTGCCTCTGCAGGCCACGCATCCACCGCGCGACCCGCGGTCTCGGTCAGGCATGCCACATCCAACACGGCACCCGCGTGTCTGTCGAAGAGATTCGGTCCGAACAGGCGGCGCGAGTCAAGAATCGTCGAAGAGAGATACTCCGACGGATCAGTCACTCGATTCCGGAGCGATGATGACACCACGCTCGTCGCGCATCAGCACGACGTCCGTTGTGGTGACACTCCAGCGCGCGGGCGGCGCGTCGGCCGCGCGCGCCGACTTCGCCGGTGCGACGTCGTCGGCGGGCGACTCTTCCTGCACCGCGTGACGCGGCACGGCGCGCGCGGCGCGCGGCACCAGCACCACACGCGCCGATTCATCGGGACGAAAATTGATGATCTGCTTCCATCCGCGCGCCAGCGCATCCGCGAAGATCAGCAGCAAGTCGCCGGCACGCGCCATGGAGAGCACCGCCTCGATGGCCTGTTGTTCGTCAACCACCATCGAGATGTGGTCGGCAGGAATGCCGGCGTTCGTGAGACCCTGCACCAGCATCCGCGGAACTTCGTCGTCGCCGCGACCCCGCAACGAATCATCGCGGCGACAGATGTAGTGGTCGAAGCGCGCCGCCGCGGCCGCCGCGGCAATCGCCATGATGTCCTCGTCCCGACGATCGCCCGGGGCTGACAACACGCACAGTCGTCGCCCGGTGGGTGTCATGCGGTTCACCAACTGACACAGCGCCTCGACCGCATGCGCGTTGTGCCCATAGTCGAACAGCACCTTGAACGGATGCTGATCGTACACATTCAGGCGACCCGGCGCCTGGAAGAAGGTGGTGTCGAACGTGCGAAGACCGTGACGGATATCTTCGAGTCGCACCCCCATGGCGAACGCCATCGCCGCCGCGAACATCGCGTTCTGCACGTTGAACGTGGCGCGGCCTTCAAGTGTGGCAGGAATCAGATGCGTCCAGAGTAGCGGGATGTGCGCACCACGATCATAGATCGTGATCATCTCACCGTTGACGCCCGCCTCCAGCGCGATCGCGCGACCACCGGCCCGAATGTGCTCGCGCACCAGCGCGTGCGCGGGATCCATGGTCACATAGCACACGAACTTCGCCTGCGTGAATGCCGCCATCCGCAACGTGTGCGGATCGTCCGCATTGAGTACCGCGGTGTCCGTCGCGATCTCCACCACCGTGCGCTTGACTTCGGCCAGCTGCGCCAGCGTCTCGATGCCTTTCTGCCCCAGATGATCGGGTTGGATGTTGAGCACCGCGCCGACATCCACATGCCGCATCGCCATGCCGGCACGCAGCAGTCCACCGCGCGCCGTCTCCAGCACGGCCACTTCGACGGCCGGGTCACTCAACACAATGCGCGCCGAGGTGGGGCCGGTCATATCGCCCTCGACGGTGCGCTGTCCGTCGATGTACACACCGTCAGTGGTGGTCAACCCGACCCGTTTACCGGCCAGTTTGTGAATGTGGGCGAGCAGTCGCGCCGTGGTCGTCTTGCCGTTGGTGCCGGTGAGTGCGGCAATCGGAATGGTGCTGGGCGCATGCTGCGGGAACAACATGTCGATCACCCGGCCCGCCACGTCGCGTGGACGCCCCTCGCTGGGCGCCATGTGCATGCGAAAACCGGGCGCGGCGTTCACCTCGCAAATCGCGCCCCCAATCTCCTTGTACGACTGCGTCATGTCGGGAGACAGGAAATCCACACCGCCGACATCAAGTCCAATCGCCTTGATCGCCCGCACGGCCATCTCCGCGTTGTCCGGATGCACCACATCGGTCATGTCCACGGCGGTGCCACCGGTGGACAAATTCGCGGTCAGGCGGAGATAGACATCTTCGCCGATCGCGGGCACCGTGTGACCGTCATAGCCCTGCTTCGCCAGCAGTCCGACGGCCTGCTCGTCGAGTTCCAGTTGCGTCAACACTTTTTCATGACCGATGCCGCGACGCGGATCGGTGTTCACGATGGCGATCAACTCCTCGATGGTGTGCTCCCCATCACCGGTCACCTTGCCCGGCTCACGCTTGCTCACCGCGACCAGTTCGCCGTTCACCACCAGCATGCGATGATCGTGCCCGGTGATGAAGCTCTCCACGATCACGCTGCGCGAGATTTCCTGCGCGCGTTTGAACCCGGCGATCACTTCATCCGGTGTGGCCAGATTCACCGACACACCGCGGCCGTGATTGCCATTGTATGGCTTGGTCACCACCGGATAGCCAATCCGCACCGCCGCACTCACCGCGCGCTCCGCCGTCTGCACCAGTCGCTGCTTGGGCACGGGCAGACCCAGATTCGCCAGAATCCGGTTCGTCTCTTCCTTGTCCGATGCCAACTCCACGGCAATGTGCGACGTGCGTCCGGTGATCGTCGCCTGAATGCGCTGCTGATTGCACCCGTATCCCAGTTGAATCAGGCTCTGTTCGTTCAAGCGAATCCACGGAATGTCGCGCGCCTCGGCGGCATGCACGATGCTGGCGGTACTCGGCCCCAACGCGCGACGCTGCGCGTAGCGAATGAACGCGTCCCGACGCTCGGCCAGATCAAACTCGGCGTGTTCGCGGGTGGGTTGCAGTTCCGTCGGCAGCAGGTGATGCAGCAGATCGAGCGCCACCTCGGCCGCTTCAAGACCCACATCTTCCTGCTCGTACTCGAAGACGACATCGTACACGCCCGGTGTGTCCGTTTCGCGTGTCTTGCCGAACGTGACCGAGATGCCCGAGACGTTTTGCAGTTCGATGGCCACGTGCTCGAGCACATGACCCAGCCACGTGCCCTCATCTTCGGTCATCCGTCGCACGAATCCCCCGGCGACGCCGTAGGAACACCCGTGCTCGCGGAGACCCGGCAGCGCCGTCAACAGCGACTCGATGAAACCATCACCCAGTTTGCGGGTTGGCCACGCCTCCAGCACGCCAAGATCGAGCACCAACCGGATGACCGGGAAGTGCGCATAGTGACTCGGCCCGACGTAGACCGAGCGATCGAGAATTTCCATGAGCGATTATCCGCCGATGACGAATGAGCTGTATTGCGCCGCTGGCGCGGCGTGGCGCGTGTGCAAATTGTAAGCCGACCCAGCGCCCAACAGGTGGATGCGTGCGCCGATGATGGTGATCGTGTCGCCGGGCTTCGCCTCGGCGACCGACGAGTACTCGATGTTCGCCGGATCAATCACGGTGACCGCGCCCGAGCCGACGACCTCCAACGTTTCATCCGGCGCGATGAAGGCCGCCGTGTCTTCGTCCACGCCAAGGCCGATGCAGAAGGGATTGTAGGACAGCGCCGTGAGCAGTCGTCCCATGCGATCACGCTGGCGAAAATGCTGATCGACGATAATGCGATTCGTCAGTCCGAGCCCGGCGCACATGGTGACCATCCCGGCGCGCGGCGTGCTGCCTTCATCGCCGAACGCGATCATGTGCTCGCTCAGATACGCCGCGCCCGCACTGGTACCGGCAATGTGCACCCCCTGCTCGTTGCGCACGCGCAGTAACTTGGCCACCGGCGTTCCACCCAGAATCGTCGACAGCTTGAGCTGATTGCCGCCCGTAAGAAACACGCCGGTCGCATCGCCAAGCCACTCCAACCAGTCGGAGTCATCGCAATCGCTTCGACGATCAAAGTTGAACGCCTTGACCTGCTTGACGCCGTGACGCTGGAATACGCGCTCGAAGAACGTGCCCATGTCGGGCTCGTTCGAGGCGGTGGGGATCACCGCAATTCGCGCTGCCGTGCCGCCGCTCAGCGTCACAAAGCGTTCAAGAATTGTGGGGGCAAGGAGCTTGCCGCCGATCGGGATGATCCAGCCGCGCATGGTCATGTGAGTGGCGAACCGTGAAGGACGTGCACTGTACCAACCTAACGCCGACGGCGGTCGGTGGGTAACGTTCACCCATGCTCCTGCTCCGAAATGCGAACGTCTTCGCGCCCGCCGCACAGGGTATCCTCAACCTGCTCATCGGCGGCGAACAGATCCTTTGGATGGGTGCCGATCGACCGTCCCTCCCGGCGGCGCTGGGCGTCGCTGAGGTCGACGTGGCTGGTCGACGTGTCATTCCCGGACTCATCGATGGTCACGCGCACCTCATCGGTGGCGGTGGGGAATCGGGACCTGCCACGCGCGTTCCCGCACCGCCGCTCTCGCACTACACCGTGGGTGGCGTCACGTCGATCGTTGGCGTGCTGGGCACCGACGACGTGACGCGTACGACCGGCGATCTTGTCGCCGCAGCGCGAGGATTGATCGCCGAGGGACTCTCGGCATGGTGCCACTCGGGTGGCTATCACCTGCCCCCGACGACCCTCACCGGGACGGTACGCGGCGACATCGCGCACATCGACCGGATCATCGGCGTGGGTGAGGTGGCGATCAGCGATCATCGGTCCAGCCAACCCACGCTCGACGAACTGTTGCGACTCGCGTCGGAAGCGCACGTGGGTGGCCTGATGAGTGGCAAGGCCGGCGTGCTGCACTTGCATGTGGGTGATGGCGCGCGCGGTTTGGCGTTGATTCGCGATGCGTTGGACACCAGCGAGTTGCCGGCGCGCGTATTCAATCCCACGCATGTCAATCGCAAACGCGCGCTATTCGAAGAGGCGGTGGCGCTGGCGAGACGCGGTTGCACCATTGATATCACTGCGTTTCCGGTGCGCGACGAGGAAGACGCCTGGCCGGCCGACGTGGCGCTGGAACGCTATCTCGCGACGGATGCGGCCGCCGATCGCGTGACCATCAGCTCGGACGGTGGTGGATGCCTGCCCGTATTCGATGCGGACGGTCGCGTGACTCACATGGATGTGGGCGCATCAACCGCGCTGGCCGAGACGCTGCGTGTGTTGCTGGAACGCGGCAACGCGCTCGAGCGCGTGTTGCCGGCGTTTACCAGCACCGTGGCGTCATTCCTCCGTCTGAACGGAAAAGGCCGCATCGGTGTGGGCACCGATGCGGACCTTGTCGTTCTCGATGAGCATCACCGCGTCACCGATGTCATGGCGCGCGGCGCGTGGCATGTGCGGGATGGAGCGTTGGTGAAACGGGGCGCGTTCGAAGCGGTCTGATCGACACCCTCAAGCGATGCGCGTTACTTCGCGCCGTCCTTCTTCGGCATGGTGCACCCTGCCTCGAGGACGTCGAACGAGTCATGCAGCGCTTTCAACGCATCCTTGAGCGCTCCGTCCTCCGCTTTCTTGGCCACAAGGTCGGCCACACCCTGCGTCTGGGTTGGCAACGCCGCGGCCGTGGCTTTGAGCTTTGGACTATCGCATCCCTTCGGTGCGGTGGAAGCCGCCAGAGCCTTGGCTGACGCGACCATGTCGCCGATCTTGGCGCGGGTCGGGGCCATGTCGCCCTTGTCCTTGGCCGGGTGCCACGTGGCCATCATGAGCATGTGATACGCGTCCAGTTCTTTCCATGGACTCATCGCATGCATCTTCTCCTGACCCATCTTGGAGTGGTCCATCTTGTCCATCGAGACCGGGGGCTGCTGCGCGGAGGCAGTAGCTGCGGAGAAGAACAACGCGGCGGCGGCGAGGCGAATAGTCATGTATTTCGGAGTGATTCAGGGGTGATGATCGGCGACGAGGTCGCGGGACGATGGGCGTGGTACACCCGACACGTTGGGCTGGTTCAGTTTATCCAGTGTCCGTCTGAAAGCTGTAGGCAATGAACAACAGAGGAGAGACGGAAGACGGGCGACTCGAGACCAAGACCAGCACGGTCTGAGTCTCACGTCTCCAGTCTTCCGTCTCTCCTCTGTTGTTCCACTATCGCGAAAGAGGCGTTTTACGGCGTAATGGTTGGAGTCTGCGGCACATTGTGAATGCTGTTGAACAGCAGCTTGAATGTGCCGTGCGGCTGCGCGCGGAACGTGACCTCCGGACCGAACAGGAACAGCTTTCCGCGTCCGAGCGGCGCCTCAACCGCCGTCACACCGCCCTGAAGATAGTTCTGCCCCCACGCCCAACCGCTTTTTAGCGGCGTGGCGGTGTCAAACCAGGCCACCGGACGCACACCTCGCGCCGCGGCCTCGGGCGCGAGCCGGAACACCGGGTTGTTGTTGTAGAACATGTCGGTGTGTCCCTGCGTGCCCAACATCGACGGCGCGGTGGAATCGACTGCCACGCGTAACACGGAACCCGGCACGTAGAACTTGTCCGAGCCAAGATGCACATCCGGCGCACCCGGCTTCTTGTCGACGAGGTAGTCGGACATGGGCAGTCCAAGCTGCTCACCGATGCGCGACGAATTGCCGGCCGCCACGAGGATGCCACCCTGCTCAACGAACTTGCGCACGTTGGCCAGCGCAGTCGCGCCCGTACCGGTCCCGGTGTTCACATCGCACAAGCTGCGCAGATCGGGATCGCTTGACGGCGGCAACACGGCCGCATCGCCGCCGCGACCCCCTCCCCCACCACCACGACCGCCACCCGCACCACCGCCGACGTTGCCGTCAGACGGCATCACGATCACGTCGTACTTGGATTTCAGGTCGGCGTCGTCGAATCCGGCGCCGCACACCACCTTGTACGGAAACTCGAAGCGATCAAACAAATACCGCGTCCAACCGGACGACATCGAACCGGTCTGCGTATCCCACAGGGCGATGCGCTTGACGTTCAGCTTGGTCGAGTTGGCATCCGCGCGCGCCGTCGTGCCTTCCATGTTCACGCCCAGTTCTTTCGCCGACGCTTGCAATGCCGGTGTCACGGCGGAACTCGCGGTCACGTAGAATGATCCCGGTCCGAAGGTCTTGCCGTTGACGGTCATTGGACGGGTAAGGCGAAGCACTTCGCCGCCCGACTTGAGCACGCGATTCGCCACGGTGAACGCATCGTTCACGGCCCCTGAAATCAGGTAGCCAGCCGCGCCACTTCCGCTGGCCACCGTGCCAGCGAGCGGAATCGCGAGTCCCTTGATCTCAGTAAACGCGCCGGTCACATCGTCCATGTAGCGATCAAACTGTACGCCCATCGTGTAGCTCAGCGTCCAGCCCGCATTGTCATACGGCCGACGCGGAATCCCGCGTTCATCCATGTCGTTCGGATGATCCTGCGGTTCGAACATGTCGATCACATGCGCACGTCCCGCCTGCGATGCGTGCACCACATACGATCCGGCACCGTAGCTCTTGCCGTTCACAGTGAACGGCGCGGTGGCCTGCTGCACTTCCACGCCGACATAGCGCATGGTGTTCACGAACTTGGTCGCGGTGGCAAAATCCGGCTGATTGACCGGGATCACGTACGCGCGCGGATCGCGCCGTGCCGGATCCTTGAACACCGCATTGTAGGCGGCCAGCGACAAGCTGGGGCCCCCCCGTCCACCAAACCCGGCGTCCGGCGGACCGGCGTCGCCGCCGGCAGCCACGACGGGAGCGCCACCACGTCCTCCCCGACCACCCGTTCCGGCAGCACCACCGGCC
>JBEBIR010000075.1:0-10613 GCA_040080315.1 Gemmatimonas sp. | reverse complement strand
GTGTACGCGATCGACGCCCTGCGCCTTGTCGCGGCGCTTGGCCGCCTGCATGGACAAATCCCGGGTGGACGCCGTCTTGACAGTGGGGAGCGAAAGTTGTTTTTCAAGGAGCACACTGGCGCAGTTTGGACAGACCGGTGCGGTGCTTCCGCGAACCAGGGCTTCAAACTGGTGCTGGCAGTTGGTGCAGATGAAATCGAAAATCGGCATGTAATCCCTCCCGTTCACCTGTACGTACAGAGGATCTGATGACCCGCCTGTCGATGCATGCACTTCCGTTGCTTCTTACGCTCTCTGCGGTCCCAGTGCTGGCGCAGGGGGTGCGGCAACCGGTCATTCCGGCCGGACAGAATGCGTCGGCAACGCTGACGCCAGGAATCCGAGTAGGAAATATGATCTATGCGTCGGGTCAGTTGGGAATGCGACGAGACGCGCCCGACACCACAGTGCAGGGGCAGACCAAAGTCGCGCTCGAGAATACCCAGCGGGTTTTCGAAGCCGCGGGAACCACGATGGCCAATACGGTCAAGTGCACCGTGTTCCTGATCGATGTGAAGGACTTCGCCGGAATGAATCAAGCATACCGTGAGTTCTTCCCCACATCGCCGCCGGCTCGGTCAACGGTCGTGGTGGCCGCGTTGGTGGTGGCCGGAGCGAAAGTCGAGATCGAGTGCTTCGCCGCGATCCCCTGATGCAGGGAATCAGTAGGATCGCGACAAAGTCACGCGCGCGCCATCAGGGCCTGCGAGGCCAAACCACGCCCTGATTGGCCCGAGTGACCGAACTGACGCCCTTGTAGGCAAACTTCTGCAGTCGCTTGCCTTCGTAGGTTTCCGTCGTATAGACGTTGCCCTTCGAGTCGGTGGCGATGCTGTGCACCGCGAAGAACTGTCCGGGTTGCCGTCCGCCGTCGCCAAAGCTGGTCAGGACTTCCAGCGACAGTCGGTCCATCACATACACCTGTTCGTTCTTGCCATCGGCGAGATACATGTACTTCTGCGCGGCATCGCGGGAAAACGCGATGTCCCACACGGACCCGTCGCCGCGGGTGGCGGGCTTGATACGAACCTCTTTCACGAACTGACCGTCCTTCCGGAACACCTGAATACGGTCATTCGGGCGATCGCAGACGTACACGTGACCGTCGGTGGTGGGCTCAGCGCAGTGCACGGGGTTCCGAAACTGCTTGGCCAGTGGGGCAGTCGGATCATATGGGCCGAGGTTGGCGTCGTCGGGCTTGCTGCCATAGGCACCCCAGTATCGCTTGAGGGCGCCCGACGACATGTCGACTACGGCCACTCGCTTATTGCCATATCCGTCGGCAACGTACGCCTCCTGCGCCTTCGCATCAAACGAGATCTTGGCCACTCGCCCGAAGTGCGTGCTGTCGTTGCTGCTCGGCGCCTGACCCGGCTTGCCAATCTGCATCAGAAACTTGCCGTCGTGCGTAAACTTGAGCATGTGCGAATCAACTCGCCCGTTGCCGCCAATCCACACGTTGTCCTTATCGTCGATGGCGATCCCGTGGTTCGATGACGGCCAATCGTACTCCTTGTCCTTCGACGGACCACCCCACGCCTTCACCATGTTGCCTTCGGGATCGAACTCTACAATCGGCGGCGCCGACTGGCAGCACTCGGAGATGGGCGGGGTGGCGTTCATACCCGTCTCGGTGCGCTGGTTCAGCGTCGAGTCGCCACGATGGATGACGAACACGTGGTCGCGACTGTCGATGCCAACGCCGATCACTGAGCCGAGAATCCAGTGGTTGGGCATGGGCTTGGGCCACACCGGGTCGACTTCAAAGCGAGGCGCCTGGACCATCTGTCGGTCGGTGGCACCCAACTTGGCCTGCGCCGCGCCGAGGGCCACAACGGTGCCCACGAGTCCGAGCCAGACGAACGCCTTGTTCGCATGCGTCATCAGTGTTTCTCCAACGCGCAGCGCACCTGGAGTGTTGTTCCCCCTGTGCACTGCGCGACGCGGTGGTAAGTTCGTGGCGAATTCAAACGCGTCCTTCGCGCTCAGTCGCCTGTAGGTCGCCATAGAAGTATCCCGTCTCACTCCGCCTGTCCAGAGAATTGCGCATTTTCCCGAACCCACGCACTACCGTCCGCGATTCAGCCGCGCCGCGCCGTCCGCGACGCTGGTGGATCGCTGCGCTATCGACTGGCACGTTGTTGGCAGCCGTACCGGCAACACCGTGGGCACACGAAATCCCAAGTCGTGTGGCGGTGCAGGCATTTATTGCGACCAGCGGTGACGTGGTTCGCATGCTGGTGCGGGTACCCCTGAACGCGATGCGGGACGTGGAGTTTCCGACCCGCGGTGCGGGCTACCTCGACCTCGCGCGCGCGGACAGCACGTTGCGTGATGCGGCGCAGTTGTGGGTGGCCGACGCGATCGAGCTCTCCGCGGACGGCGCGGCGCTCCCGAAGGGACGTATCGCTGCCGTGCGCGCGTCGTTGCCATCGGACCGGGCGTTCGAGGACTATGCCGGTGCGCTCGCTCAGGTGAACGGTCAACGACTCGATGTCGCCACCGAGATACCTGTTCCGCAGGCGATGCTTGACGTGTTGCTCGAGTTTCCCGCTGCGTCACCCGACGCGCGACTGGCCCTTCGCGCGCGCTTCGCGAATCTCGGCGTCCGCACGACCACGGCGGTGCGCGTGGTGTACGCCGGGGGTACCGAGCGCGCGTATGTGTACGCCGGTGACGCCGGACTATTGCAGTTGGAACCGAGCTGGTGGCACGCGACATCGCGCTTTGTGGTGATGGGTGCCACGCATCTCGTCCAAGGCATCGATCATCTGCTCTTTCTGCTGTGCTTGATCCTTCCGGTGCGGCGCATTCGGCCGCTGGTGGGTATCGTGACCGCGTTTACCATTGCGCATTCGATGACTCTGGGGGCTTCGGCGCTGGGCTACGCGCCCAGCGCGCTTTGGTTTCCATCGCTTGTCGAACTGCTCATTGCCGTGTCGATCGTGTTCATGGCCATCGAGAATATTGTCGGAGCAAACCTTGAGCGTCGGTGGCTGGTGGCGTTCGGTTTCGGGCTGGTGCACGGGTTTGGCTTCTCGTATGTGTTGCGCGACTCGCTGCAGTTCGCCGGCGCGCACCTGAGCACGGCCCTGGCGGCGTTCAATCTTGGTATCGAGCTGGCCCAGCTCGGTGTGCTGATGGTGACCGTGCCGTTGCTCTCGTGGTGCTTCACTCGCGTGGTACCTGAACGCACGGGCCGCATCGTCGTTTCGGTGCTGGTGGCGCATTCCGCATGGCACTGGATGACGGCACGCTTCGAAACGTTGCGCGCGTATCAACTGCGTTGGCCGACGTTGGATGTGTCATTGGCGATTGGTGCGCTCCGCCTCGCGATGGGTCTCTTGATCATTGCGGGCGCGGCGTGGGCGCTCTCCGGTCTGATGACGCGCCTGACCTCGGTGCGAGCGCGCGGATCGACGCTGCTGGTGCTGATGGGAGCCGGCACGCTGCTGGTTGGTGCCGCCCTTACGCCTCGGCTGGTCGCGGCGCAGGATTCCACGCGCACGTCGATGGCGGGTGTCTACACAGACGAGCAGGCCACGAAGGGCAAGGAAGTGTTCAACGGCGCCTGCGTTGGTTGTCACACGTCGGCGTCGCACAGCGGGAAGGAGTTCGCCACCCGGTGGATGGGGCGGATGCTCTGGGAGTTCTACGACTACGTGAGTCGACTGATGCCGGACGAAGCGCCCGGCGCGCTTTCAGAGAACGAGTACGTGTGGGTGACGGCGTACGTGCTGAAGTTGAACGGCATGCCGCCGGGTGAAAAAGAACTGTCGGCCGACAAGGACTTGCTGAAGAGTATTCGGCTGGATACGGTGCCGATTGGTGGCGGCAGAAGCACTGGTGCTGCCGCACGACGGGTCGGGCTGAGACGATGATGGCGCGGGATCACATCGCAGCAGGAACGGAGAATCCATGACGAAGCGATCGACCAGGCAGGTGTTCGGGATGGTGGCGGCGGCGAGTGTCGTGCTCCTTGGCGCACTGGCAGTGAACGCAGTGCGGACGGTCGCCCAAGCCGGCAAGCCGCTCATACGCGGCAACGCGTACGGTGAATGGCGATACTGGGGCGCGGATGCGTGGAGTTCGCGATACTCGCCGCTCGAGCAGATCAACGCCAGCAATTTCGATTCGCTGAAAGTGGCGTGGAAATGGAGCGGCAGCGCTTTCGGCAAGGACGAGTACTATCGCGCGACGCCCATCTACGCGAACGGCAGGCTGTTCACCGTGGCCACGACGCGTCGCAGCGCGATGGCACTCGATCCCAGCAGCGGTGAGACGCTCTGGATGTATCGGCTCGAAGAAGGCATCCGGTGGCAGAAGGCGCCGCGTCAATTCGCCGGTCGTGGACTTTCGTATTGGACCGATGGACGGATCGAGCGCGTGCTGCTGGTGACGCCCGGCTACCATCTGGTTTCGCTTGATGCGAAGACGGGTCGCCCCGATCCGCTCTTCGGCAAGAACGGCGTGGTCGATCTGATGGATGGTCTCGGGTATCCGATGGTGCCGCTCGCGGTTGACGATTCCGGACCGCTGATCATCAGCGACGCCGCGCCCATGCGAAAGGCGAAGCCGGGCGAGGGATGGGATCCCGTGAAGAAGGTGGGTGCGGACGGGACCATCGGACTCGATCCGTCGGCCGGGCAGATTGCCGCCAGTTCTCCACCAATCGTCGTGGGCAACATGCTGGTCGTTGGCAACTCGTCGATTCACGGCTACTACCCGATGCGCTTGCACAACGTGCCGGGGATCATTCGCGGATTCGACATCCGTACCGGGCGTCAAGTCTGGAAGTTCAACCTCGTGCCGCAGCCCGGTGAATACGGTGCAGACACGTGGAAGAACGGCTCGAAACCCGGCACCAAGGGCGTGGGCAAGAACGACGCGTGGGCGCCGTATTCGGCAGACCCCGATCTTGGCCTCGTATACATCCCGGTGGGCATGCCGCTGATGGATGAATACGGCGGTCATCGTCCGGGCAACAACTTGTACGGCAACAGCCTGGTGGCACTCGATGCCAAGACCGGTGTGCGCAAATGGCATTTCCAGATGGTGCATCATGACATCTGGGACTACGACACACCGATGGCACCGAACCTGTTGGACATCACGGTTGATGGACGGCGGCGCAAGGCGATCGCCCAAGGCACCAAGCAGGGATGGATCTACACATTTGATCGCGTCACCGGTGAACCGATTTGGCCGATGCCTGAGACCGCGGTGATGAAGAGTGATGTGCCGGGTGAGATATCCGCGCCAACACAGCCCATTCCCTCCAAGCCCGCGCCGTATTCACAGCAAGGCCTCGTGGAAGCCGATCTCATTGACTACACGCCAGCCATCAGGGATTCGGCACTCAAGATGGCGAAGCGATGCCGCATGGGTCCGTACTACATCCCACCGGCTGCAGCAGACGGGAAGGGCGCGGGCGGTCAGCGGTGCTCGTGGTATTCGCCGGGTGCGAGTGGTGGTGTAAACATCGACGGCGGCGCCGCAGTCGATCCGGAAACCGGCATGATGTTTCTTGCATCCATCACTGGCATGAGCACCGCGCAAGTGCAGAAGGATCCCTGTTCGGAGTTTGACTACAGTTCGCCGCGCGACAGTTGCGGTCTGCCTGGCGCGCCACCGGCGCCCGCTGGTTACGTGAAGCCCGCCACCGGCGATCGGGGTGGCGACTTCGGCGCCCGCGCAGCGGGGTCGATGGTGGGTGGTGTGTCGATCGTGAAGCCCAAGCAATACGGCGGCATTACGGCGTACAACATGAACACCGGCGACAAGGGGTGGTGGATTCCCAATGGCGGTATGGTGAAAGTTACCAGTCGCGATCCCCTCTTCGCCGGTGTGACATTGCCCGACCAACCCGCACGCGGGCAGGCGCAAGCAATGAACACCAAGACGCTGATGATCTACGGCACCGGTCGTGGCGGTGGTGTTCCGGGTTCGACGCCGACGCTATACGCGGTGGACAAGGCAACCGGCAAACAAGTCGGCGCGCTCAAGATTGATTCGCGAACGACCGCCGTACCGATGACGTTCATGCACCTGGGCAAGCAGTACATCGTGTTTGCGACTGGTGCAGAGGAGAGCACGGGACTGACGGCGTTGGTGCTGCCGAGAAAGTAGTAAGTCCCAGGTAGTGAGCGCGGGAGGGGTGAGCAGTGAGGGCAGCGCTACCCTCACCGCTCACCCCTCCAACGCTCGCTACCTGCTTCTGCTCACTCCTCAGTTCTTCCGCTCGTACCGCTTGAGCGCGCGCTGCCCGACTTCTGCACCGTAGATGTTGCCGGCCGCGTCAACCGCCACACCCTCGGCGGAACTCGTACTCGGCGCCTTTTCATCAGGATCCGGAATGAACGCGGTCACTTTGCCATCGCGCGCACTGCCAATGCGAATGCCGCGTTTCCATGCAACATGTGGAGGAGCGACCGACCCCGACTCCGAATCGGCGACATACAGCATGTCGTTCTTGTCGATGAACAGGCCACTTGGACGACTGAACTGATACCACGTGTCGATCAGCGCAAAGTTCTGGTCCATGATCAGGATGCGATCATTGCCGCGATCCCCCACGAACAGGCGGCCACGCGAATCAAACGCCAAGGCGTGCGGCTGATCCAGATCGGTCGCGCCTTTGCCGAATGTGCCCCACACCTTCAGCAGCTTTCCGGCCTTGTTGAACTTGAGGATGCGTGCGTTCGCGCCAGCGCGCGAGGAATGCCCCTCGGCCACGAAGATGTCGCCATTTGGTGCCGTCGCGATGTCGTTGGGCATCCAGAAGAACACCGAGTCGCGCCCGCCGCCCGCGGTGCCCAGCGTCATCAGCAGTTTTCCGTCCGGACTGAACTTGTAGATCTGATGACCACGCGGTGGCGCTGGCGCCGCGCCCGCGACCGGAGCCGGCACGCCGCCGGTGCACGCACAATCGGTCACCCACACATTGCCATCGCGATCAACGTGGATGCCGTGCGGCGACATCAACATTCCCTCGCCGAATGATTTCACGACCGTCCCTGACGCATCGAACTTGAACACCGACGGAAGGGACGACGCGGCGCAACTGTTCACGCCGCACCGCTCGGCAACCCAGATACTCTTGCCATCCTTGTCGATATCGACGGCGCTGGTCGCTCCCCATGTCCGCCCTTCGCCCAGTTTGGCCCAACCCACAACGGTACGATAAGGATTGGGCAGGTCGTTGACTGGCGCGGGTGGCTGCGCCGCAACAGGCCCTGCGGTCACGAATGCAAGAGTGGTGAGGGCGAGACCTGCCCAGCGGGGAATCGCGCGTCGCGGCAACATGGCAGAGTCGAAGGAAGAGAGGAGTGACATCGACGGCCAACGGCGTTTCGCCGAGACCAGAACTCACGGTACAGTGCGGCAAAGGCCGACGGTCGGCAACTGGCTCATTCACCGCGCTTCGGACAGATGCTGGCTAAAGAGTTGAGCAGAAGAAGGTAGTGAGCGTGGGGAGCGGTGAGCCGGTGAGGGTAGTGACTGCCCTCACTGGCTCGCTCCTCCAGCGCTCACTACCTGGTGTCCATACTGAAACGCCGCGTTCGCGCCGCCTTGATTTCGCCGCCGCCACCGACCTTTGTAGATCTATGCCAGAAACGATCTCACCCAACCTTGCCTCGCGATCGTCCCGCGCGGCAGGACCATGAAGGATCTCACCTCCGGCTCCATTCCACAGCACATCATCCGTCTGTCGATCCCGATGGCGGCCGGTATGATCTTTCAGACGCTGTACTACCTGGTTGACCTGTACTTTGTTGCCGCATTGGGTGACGCGGCAGTGGCTGGCGTCAGCGCGGCGGGCAATGTGCAGTTCATTGTCATGGCGCTCACGCAGGTTCTCGGCGTAGGCACCATGGCGTTGATTGCGCATGCGGTGGGACGGCGCGATCAGGATGATGCGAATCTGGTGTTCAATCAAAGCACCATGTTGGCGGTCGGCTGCGGTGTCACGGTACTGGTTGGCGGCCTGCTGTTATCTCGGCGATATATGGCGGCGGTTGGTGCCGATCTGGCAACAGTGGAAGCAGGCACGCAGTACCTGCGGGCGTTCGTTCCAGGTCTGGCGCTGCAATTCGCGCTGGTGTCCATGGGTTCGGCGCTTCGCGGCACCGGCATCGTCAAGCCGACGATGTTGGTGCAGATCGTCACGGTTGTCATGAATATCGTGCTGGCGCCTGTGCTGATTGCCGGCTGGGGCACCGGGCGACCCATGGGTCCGGCGGGCGCTGGCTTGGCGAGCTCGCTCGCGATTGGCACCGGCGTCGTGATGATGACGGTGTACTTTCTGCGGCTCGAACACTATGTGGGATTCCAGACGCAGCTCATGCGACTGCGGGGTGACGTGATCCGTCGGGTGTTGCGCATTGGTGTGCCACCGGGCGGCGAATTCGCCTTGATGTTCACCTACACGGCGATCGTCTACTACGTCATTCGTGATTTCGGAGCGCCGGCGCAGGCGGGATACGGAATCGGTTCGCGTGTCATGCAGGCGATCTTCATGCCGGTGATGGCGGTGGCATTTTCGGCGGCACCGCTGGCCGGCCAGAACGTGGGTGCCGGACGCATGGATCGTGTGCGCGAGACGTTTCGCTGGGCGGCCATCATCGGCTGTGTGCCGATGGCGGTGCTGACGCTGCTCTGTCAGATCCGTCCCGAATGGCCCATCGGCGTGTTCACGAAAGAAGCAGTGGTCGTCGCGGGGGGTGCCGACTTTCTGCGCGTGATCTCGTGGAACTTTGTGGCGACCGGATTGATCTTCACGTGCTCAGGGATGTTTCAGGCCCTCGGCAACACGATTCCGGCGCTCGTGAGCAGCGGAACGCGATTGCTCACGTTCGCGCTGCCAGCGCTGTGGATGTCCACGCGTGCGGGCTTTAGCCTTCGGCAGGTGTGGTTGCTGTCCGTGGCAACGGTCACCGCACAAGCGGGTCTGAGCACCTGGATGCTGCTTCGAGAGCTGAAGAAACGTCGCGATCCGATTGCCATGGCGACCCCCGGGTGACCCTCGCTGACGCGCGACGCGCTATGGCACACTACTCGACGCGCCAGATTCGGCCCCATCCATCGGCGAAGGCATAGCACCGGCAGCCGGCGATCCACCGCGCGCGAAGGCGTTGTTGGCGTTCACGACAGTCTCCCGCCGGATCACACACGACATCGGTCACGATCAAATCACGCCATGCGTCGACCGGCCGAACACTGGCGTCGCGCACCCAGCGCGGACGCTCCGCGGTTGGCGTCCATGCGGCGAGCGGCAGGCTTCGTTTCTCGCGCACCATCGCGTCGCGGCCGGAGAGTGCAATGCCAGCACGAGAGAGCGGCGCATCGGCTATGCGCAACAGCACCACACCCTGAGGACGCGTGCGCGCCGAACGATCCGAGGAACCCGACACAGTGAGCGGTCGCGTTCTGAGTCCGCCGATGGGGACCGGCTCCATGGGAAAGCCCGGAGCCGTCGGCGTGACCGTGCCGCGCAGCGAAGGCTGCTGTTGGGAGATCGCGAGCGATGCACTCATCGCGAGCGCGACGAAAGCCACCGGTAGTGCGACCACGAGAGATTGACGCACAGACCCTCCTTGTGCACGGCCGGTCTGGACGGGATTGTATGATGTCATGACCCATATCCGTCCTTCCAGAAAACTACACGGCCCGCATTCCCATCGGGGGCTCGGCGGCGTGCTCGTGTTCCTGCTGGCCGTCACCAGCGCATGCGATCGCGCGCCAGCGAACGGTGGTGGCGAGAGCGCCTATGATGTGGTGATTGCCAACGCCCGCATTGTCGATGGCACCGGCAATCCGTGGTATGAGGGCGATGTGGGAATTCGAGGTGACCGCATCGTGACCGTGGCGCCGCGCGGCGCGCTCACGTCGGCGAATGCGAAGGACCGCGTGGATGCCACGGGCCTCGTGCTCGCACCGGGCTTTATCGACATTCAATCCCATAGCTGGAATCAGCTGCTGTTCGCCGATGGACGGGTCATCGGCAAAGTGGCGCAGGGCGTGACCTCCGAGATTCTGGGCGAGGCGACCACGCCCGCGCCGTCGAACGCGCGGGTTGATTCGCTATTCATGGGCGGCGACCCGGAGGACGCGCTGATGCTGGCGCGCGTACCGCAGTACCGCGGCGCACGCGGTTTCGGAGTGTGGCTCGATTCGATGCAAGTCAATGTCGGGAGCTATCTCGGCGCCACCACCGTTCGCGCCTACGCGATGGGGCGCCGTGAAGGTGTGCCGTCACCCGCCGAGCAAGACACGATGCGTGCGATCGTAGCGAATGCGATGCGTGACGGCGCGTTCGGGATTTCCAGCGCGCTGATTTACCCGCCGGGTTCCTACGCGGGCACCGACGAGTTGATCGAGAATGCACGCGCGATGGCACCGCTGCACGGCACGTACATCACCCACATGCGATCGGAAGAGAATCAACTCCTTTCCGCAATGGACGAGGCCCTTCGTGTCGGCAGGGACGGCGGCGTGCCGCTGGTGATTTACCATTTCAAGGCGGCAGGACGCGTCAACTGGCCGCTCGCCGTCCCGGCGATTGCCAAGATCGA
>JBEBIR010000686.1:0-2376 GCA_040080315.1 Gemmatimonas sp. | reverse complement strand
CTTGACGTCGACGTCGATCACCATGCCGAAATCGAGCAGGATAATCCGACCTTCGGTGTCGACCAGCAGGTTGCCAGGATGCGGATCGGCGTGGAAGACCCCGTCGCGCAGCATCATGCGGGCGTAGCACTCGATCAGCGTTTCCACGAGCGACTGCGCCGACAGCGAGCCGTCGGCGATGCGCGCATCCAATGCGTCGATGCGGGTGCCGGGTAGGTACTCGAGGACGAGGACGTCGTGCCGCGTGAGCTCCGAAACAACTTCCGGGATTCGCAGCCGCGGTTCATCGGCAAATCGCGCGCGCATGCGTGCGCATTGCTCGCCTTCCCGGATGAAATTCATCTCTTCGCACACATGCACGGAGAATTCATCGAGCACGACGCGGAATCCGTGCACGTGATGATGCGGGAATCGCGCGTACAACCCGTCCACAATGCGTCGCGCCAACCGGACATCGCGGGCTACGATCTGCTCGACATTGGGACGGAGGATCTTGATGACCACTTCGCGACCCAGATGCCGTGCCCGATGCACCTGTCCTAACGATCCCGCCGCCAGAGGTTCGGGATTCAGCGCATCCACCACGGTGTCAGGATCGACACCCCATGCGCGCTCAAGCGTGTGTCGCAGTGTTCGCCACGGCACCGGCGGCACTTGATCGGTCAGCGAGCTGAGTGCACTCAGATACGGTTCGGCGACCAGGTCGGCACGCGTCGAAAAGATCTGCGCCAGCTTGACGAACGTTGGCCCCAACTGCGCCAGGTCCCTCACCACCCTGCGCGCGCGTCTCTCGTGAAATGCGGTAGTCCGCGCCACGGGACTGCCCCAGCGAAGCCACCGCCGATAGTCACGCCGAAAAGACACCACGAGCGGGACCGCGTGCCAGAGAATGACGGCAAGTCGAAGCCAGTCGCGCATCAGGCCTCAACTCCTGAGCGACCGGCGCCAGACGCCGCAATCAGCGCATCCGGATGGAGATGGACCAACGCGGCACTTTGCCGCCAGAGTGATTCGCCGAGCGCGCGATCGAGTGCCGCTGCGGACGGCTCCACACGCGCGCGCTTCACCCAGTAGTCGCCGGTGGCGTGTTGCGGCGCATCGGCGGCGGACAACCAGACGATGGTGTCAGCGCCCGCATCGGGTGCAATGGACACGACGTCCATCACGCGCCGCATGAGTCGACCACGTCGGCCGTTATTGACGCCGAATCGGGTGGAAACGACGCCGGGATGCATCGCATGCACGACGATCTGCGTCGGGTCGAGTCGCGACGCCAGCGCGCGAGAAAAGAGCACGTTGGCGAGTTTGGAATTGGCATACGCACGCCAGCCGGCGTAGTCGTTCGCGCACTGCAAGTCGTCGAGCGAGAGTTTCGCATCGCGATGCGCCCGGCTCGCGACACAGATCACTCGTGCCGGTCTCACGGGCGACGCGGCGGCCACCAAGGAATCCAGCAGCAGGAGGGTCAGTGAAAAATATGCGAGATGATTGAGGGCAAGGGTTCGTTCGATGCCATCAGGCGTGACGGCACGCGTCAGGAATACCGCACCGGCGTTGTTGATCAGCACATCGATGCGCGGGGCGCGCCGGCGCAGACGATCGGCCAGATCACGCACCGCGTCTTGTCGCGTGAGGTCGGCAATCTCCCAGCTGATCCCGCGCGTACCGGTGTCGCCCATGATCGCGCGGGCTGCCGCGGCAGTCTTCGCCTCGTTTCGTCCGACCATCACCACGGATGCGCCGGCCGCAACGCACCCGCGCACGACCGCTCGACCGATGCCGTCGCTGGCCCCGGTCACGACAACGGTTTGACCGTCAAGCACTGGTTCAGACTGCGGAGTGTTCATGGGGACGCGAGAACGACAAAGGCGCGACCGGATCGATCGCGCCTGTCTTACATCTACCCGCTAAACGAAATCGGTTCGCGCCTAGTTCGCGACTGCCGAGATCGGAATTGGCCCCAGGGACCCGGCGGTGACCGTGGCCGACTGCAGTCCCGCCGATGGACCCAGCGTCCAACGGACGGTGACCTCGCCGAGCGCGTTTGTCAGCACCGATTGCGGCGAAATGCTGCCGCCGCCGCCGGTGACCGAGAGCGCGACCGTTTGATTGGGGATCGGGATATTCGATCCGCCGGTCACGCGAATGACAATCTGGACGGGGAGCGCGGCACTCGCCTTCGCGACTTGGTTGTTGCCCTGGGCAACAAGCAGATCGCTGGGCAGCACTCCAAAGGCTTGCAGCGTGACCGGATCAACTCCGGGTGCGGTCCCGGTTACCGATTGCGATTGGAAGCCGGGTCCGAGTGTCCACTTGGCTTTCACCTCGCCATTGGCATCGCTGACCACGGTGGGTGGATCGACAATGCCGCCACCC
>JBEBIR010000685.1:0-2359 GCA_040080315.1 Gemmatimonas sp. | reverse complement strand
GTCTTGGTGTCGAGATTGACCTTGAGATCGCCCGTCTCGATGACCGACTGGGCGTGTCCCTTGGAGCGGCGGACGATGGCATGTATGCGGGCCACGAGCTCGTCCTTGTGGAAGGGCTTGGTCATGTAGTCGTCGGCGCCGAAGCCGAGCCCCTTCACCTTGTCTTCGATCCCGGCGAACCCCGACAGGATGAGGATCGGCGTTGAAACCTTGCTGACCCGGAGCGTCTTCAGGACTTCATACCCGCTCATATCCGGCAGGTTCAAGTCCAGGAGAATGATATCGTAATCATACAACTTGCCGAGGTCTACACCCTCCTCGCCAAGGTCCGTCGTATAGACGTTGAAGCCCTCCGACTGGAGCATCAGTTCGATGCTCTGCGCCGTAGCGCTGTCGTCCTCGATCAGTAGCACCCTCATGCCGATCTCTCCGTCCCCCGGCGCGGCGTGTAGCCGTCAGCCCAGTCTGACCCCTGGATGGCGCACCTCGATGCGCTACGCGCGATTCACATATGGTTAGGACGTTAACCGCGAGGAGTTAACAAATCCTAACAACTCATTTATAGGTATTCGTACGTATATCGCTGTCTACTGCGAACGGACAGGCAGGACGCGATCGAAGTACGAGCTGAGGTGCCACTTGAACGGACTTGAGCAGCACCTGAACGCCACTTGAACGCCCTTTAGCGGCACCTGATCACGTGTTCGATCCGCTTCCGTTCCCTTGATGGAATGCAGCAATGCAAGACTCGAATGCGCGGACTGCATGGCCCGCAGCCCACGTTCGAACTCGAATTGGGAACCAAACTGGCGGGAGACCGCTTTACTCGACGCCGCTCGACGCCCCGAACGTCCGGGCGCGTCACACTTTTTTGTGGATAACAGCTAACATGCTTCGCGCGACTTCCCTAGAGGGCACTTCGTCAAAATTGTTGCTGCACCGCAACGAAGACATGGTCAATTATGGATTGTCATTTTCTTTACCGTGACTTAAATGATCTTTGGCACACTGCGCTTTAATTCGGAACGCCGCAGTGCGATGCACTCTGTCAGAGGACAGAACTGTATCACGCCAACGAGCCCCAAAATACGGGGGCGGCAGGAAATTGGGCCCAGTTGGCACGTTTCTTGTGAGGTCGACCGAGGACAGTTCGAGTTAGTCAGGGGTATCGAACATGAAGTCACGGGAAACGGCGCTCCGCCTTAAACGGTTCGAGGCTGAAGAGAAGACCCGCAAAGTTCGCGGTCTCGAGCAGATGATCCGGGATTTCGAGGTGATGGCCTCGGATCTCGATCGGCAGATCCAGGCCGAGGAAGACCGCACGGGCGTCAAGGACATCAACCATTTCGCCTATTCGACCTTCGCCAAGGCAGCGAGCCAGCGTCGCAACAAGCTGCGCGCCTCGATCGACGACCTCAAGGTGAAGCTCGAGGACGCCGTGCGTGAGCGCGACGAGGTTCTGGCCGAGGCCTCTCCGGATGTGCAGCCGGAAACGCGGGAAGCTGCCCGCAGCCGTCGCCGTACCGAGCGTCCGGTCGCCTCGATGGCCCGCTGATACGCGCCGACCGTTGCCGAATGCCATGCTCCGGCAAGGCGTTGAAGCGGCTGCAGTGTTCAATCGTCCACAGCCCGGCGCAAGCTGGTCCGGCGTGGCACGCCAGCATTGCACACGCAGCCCTGACGTGGGAAACCGCGCCAGCTGCGACGCCTGACGCGCCGCACCAAAGTTGCACCGGGCCGGGATTGCACCGAGCATGGCGCTAGCGCGGTCGACAATTCGGTTGCTGACGGCAGGCGGCGGCCTGCTGTGTGCAGCCTGCGCTGGTGGAACGGCGCTGCCGAGCTTGCCGACGGGCTCTATCGGCCTCAGCGTCCCGGCGGCAGGCGAACCCTCCCGCTTCGCGCTTCCATCCGCTGAAATCTACGCCCGCATCGCACGCGGCGCCAATCGCTGTTGGTTCGGCCCCCGCGGTCGCATCTCCGCAACCCATCTCCTCCACGCCGACGCTGACTCTCCAG
The DNA here is from genome assembly GCA_040080315.1 of Gemmatimonas sp. Lineage (GTDB taxonomy): Bacteria > Gemmatimonadota > Gemmatimonadetes > Gemmatimonadales > Gemmatimonadaceae > Gemmatimonas. Next base: position 340 of record JBEBIR010000685.1, on the reverse strand, counting down.
CCAATGGCGGGGCCGTCGAGATCGTCGTCCACGAACGAGCGGTCGACCAGCCTAAGCCCTGGGGCTACAAGGCGTTCCGAATCGCCCTGACTGAAAGTGCGAGCCTTGATGGAACGCCGGGCGCTGGCGGTACCAGTATCGACGTTCAGAACACGCGCATTGCCGAAGCGGAAGCGACGAGAATGCGGGCGGAGGTATTCCATTGGGCCGGCGGCAACGAGGGTTGCAAGCCCGCCCCGGCACTCGACAAGCCGACTGAAACCGCCGCTGCGCTTGCCCAGCCACCAACGTCTGCTAAATCCGCGACGCGCAAAGTGCGTCCCAAAGCAGCCTCTGCCGG
>JBEBIR010000684.1:0-2378 GCA_040080315.1 Gemmatimonas sp. | reverse complement strand
GACCGTCCGACAATCCGGCGAGAAGACTTCTGTCACGCGCTGACCAGGCTGCGGCAGGGTCTGTCCGGTGCATCGCGGTGTGCTGGCGCCCTGTCCGCGTCCGCCGCCTTCGCCACCACCACGGCCTTGGCCGCCTCCGGCGGTCGCTGCGCCGCTCACCCGCGCGCACGATGAGGTCGCGATCGTGCAGCGATAGCGCGTGCCGGCCGAGTCACCCTCAAACGCGGCGCCATTCTCAATAAGAGAAATTGAGTTGAACGGGAGCGTGATTTCAGTGTACGGCTGCCCTGCGACCGTCGAGAGGCTTCTCGCGATGGCCGCATGATCAAAGGCCGGCTGCTTCGTCCACTGATCGGCGTCGACGCGCACGAACCGCGCGCCGCCCGTGACCGTGACTCGGTACACCGCCTGGTGCGTTTGCCCGATCCAGGATTCGGATTGTACCAGGCCCGTCGTGAGATTCGCGAACCGCTGGTTGATGGTGGACGCGCGGCGATAGTCCTCGAGCGTTCCCTGCGCACTGGCAGCACGCGGCAACAGCAACAGCGTGGCGCAGAGCGCCGCATTCACGTTCCGGTGGCGAATCGCAACCGAAGCAAGGCCGAGAAACTCCATCCGGTCCTCCTCGTCTGGCAGTGTATGTGTTGCGCGTTCAGGCGCGGCGGGGCAGGGCGGGGCAATGGCTGCCCCACGAGGGAAGTGGATGTTGGTGCGATTCACGGGGAAACGCAAAGGGAATCTGCGTTCACATCCGCCGCGCAAAGAAATCCAGCGCCGCCTCGTACGCCCGCATCCACGAGTCGTGTCGGAGGAACCCGTGCACCTCGTCAGGAAACACGAGCTGCTCCACCGGCACGTTCTGCTTCCGCAACTGCTGGATCAGCGTTTGCGTCTCGATGAACCGCACATTGCGATCGTCGTCGCCGTGAATGAGCAGCACGGGTGCGCGCCACCGTTCCACCTGCGCCATCGGTGAGGCGAGAAACGCGGTGCGTGTGGCCGCCGGATCCGCGTACAGATCGTAGTCCGGTAAGAACGTCGTTATGCCCACGTTCCAATCGTGCACGCCGTGAATATCGACACCGGCCTTGAACAGCTCGGGATTCCGTGTCAGGCCCATGGCCGTCAGATACCCACCGTACGAGCCGCCCCAGAGTCCGATGCGTGCGCGATCGACATTGGCGTTCGCTCCGAGCCACGCGGCCGCCGCGACAAGATCGGCGTACTCGCTGCCGCCGGTCGCGCCCTGCTTGAGCGCCTCGCGAAACTCCATGCCGTATCCGATGCCGCTCCGATAGTTGAGCGACACCACCACAGATCCGCGCAACGCCATCGCCTGATTCATCGCGTAGGCGTGATGGTAGTAGGCGCCGTAGTTCCAGCCCAGCAGCATCTGACGACGCGAGCCGCCGTGGAGGAAGATGACGGCGGGATACTTTTTGCCGGCGACGGCGTTGGGTGGCATGAAGACCTGCGCATACGACTGCACACCATCCGCCGCACGCAGCGTGATCGCTTTGGGAATCACCAGTGACGACGCGGGGAAGTCGGCCGGCATCGTTTCGGGTGCCAGATGCTTCCAACTCGACTGACCGTTGCTCTGCACGAGCACAGCCGCATGCGCCGGCATGCGTTCATCACTCACGAGCGCGTGCAGAGTGCCCTTGCTCGACTCGACGGGATCCCACGCGATGTGCGGACCGGTGACGGCTGCCACCGGTGCCGACTTCCCGTCTGCGGCGACAGACATCACGCGACGCCGATCGATGTCGCCGATGTTGGTGCTGTAGATCAAACGAGCGCGGTCTGCGCTCAGCGACACGAACTCGACTTCACCGTTGCCCGGCGTGAGCTCCGCTGGCGTACCACCACTCGCGGCGACGCTGTAGAGGTGCACCCAGCCGGTGCGCTCCCACGGAAAGACAATGCGATCGCCCGCGGTCCAGAACAGCTGATTCTCAGCCACAATGGCCCAATATGCGCTGCCGCGCCCCGCCGACGCGCGGAAGACCTCCTTCGCCTGGCCGGTCGCGACATCGGCCACCTGAATGCTCCAGGGTTGCGCACGGCGTCTGGCGCGAAAGAAGAGCTGGCGAGTTTCGTACGGCGTGCGCAGAAACGCGAGACGCGCGCCATCGGGCGACCACACCGGCGAATTATCGGCGTCGGTACTGGGCGCCATCCATCGCAGGGATTTCGACGCGATATCGAATACGCCGACGAAGCTGTGTGTGCCGCGGTTGGAGACGAACGCGAGCTGGCCGCCAGACGGAGACCAGCGCATGGATCCGCCGCCGCCACGCATCCGGAACAGTTGCGACGCGCGCACCGAATCGCCCGCTGCGACAGCCATCCAGATCGCGCCGCGACGTGCAAAG
>JBEBIR010000074.1:0-10633 GCA_040080315.1 Gemmatimonas sp. | reverse complement strand
CGCTGGGCGCGGGCGCGGCCCAGCCCATCCCGGTTGCGCAGGCGGAACGGGCGGGAGTTCGCCTCGAGGGATAAGGCTGGTGCCAGCGTGGCGCTCGGTGCTGTGGCCATGCAACCCTTTTTGGACCCGTCCTGTCTCCACCATGCACATGCATGCGCAACGAGGCAGCGACTGATGGCGCGATCGAACCCGAGCCGCGGATGACCTCCGCGGCCGATGCGGAACTGATTGCGCGAGTGCAGGCGGGAGACCCGGCTGGAGAACGCGAGTTCTACGATCGGCACGTCGACCGCGTGTACCGACTCATCTACCGGATGAGCGGACGCACCGACCTCGCTCAGGAATGGACCCAGGACACGTTCATCCGGGCGTTCGACCGGATCGGACAATTCCGCGGCGATTCAGCCCTGTCGAGTTGGATGCACTCCATCGCTGTATCGGTGACGCTGAACGGTCTTCGCACGCACAAACGGCGTGAGGCGTTCACGGCACCGCTCGACGACGCCCGCGGTGCGGGTCGCTGGCCGAACGACAGCGAACCCGATCTCAAAGTTCGTATGCGCGCCGCGATCGACGCCCTGCCGACGGGGACGCGCACCGTATTCGTGATGCACGACGTTGAAGGCTATACGCACGAGGAGATTGGCGAACAACTGGGTGTCGCGGTTGGCACCAGCAAGTCGCAACTCTCCCGCGCCCGAGAAAAGCTGCGCGTGGCGCTTGCGCCATTTTCGCGGAGGGAACTGGCATGACCGATGAACGACACGAACCTGAAAATTCAGCACCCGAGATGCCGCTCGATCCCTGGGTCGTTGCGCTTGCGCGCGACGCCACCGATGTGGACACGGACGACATTCCGCGGGAGATGATGTGGGCGCGCATCCAGCAACGACGTCGTTCGGCACATACACCAAGCGCGTCGCCGGCCGGCACTCCGCCGCTGCTGCATGTCGCGTCAGGTCGTACAACCGCGGTTCACCGCAACTGGACACTGCGGGCGGTGGGAATGGCCGCTCTGCTGATCGGTGGCATTGGCGTTGGACGATTCCTGTTGCCGACGGCCGGTCCATCGAAGTATCAGCTGGCGGTTGCCCTGAGTGCGGCGCGTGCCGACAGCATCTCGGCACTGGGGCTCGGTCCGGAGGCGCTCGCCGCCATGCCGCGCTCCGACGATCCGGCGCATGTGGCAATGGACGAGCATCTCGCCAAAACCGTCGCACTGCTCACGACGGTCCGGAACGAAGATCCGGCGCTGGGTCCGGGTGCTGATGTAAGTGGATGGGCGCGAGACCTGCTGGGCACGACTCGCTTGTTGATCGACGAACCGCAACTGCGCGACGAACGCACGCAACGCTTGCTGCAGGACCTGGAGCTGGTTCTGGTGCAAATCGTGCAGGCGCGTGAAGCCGCGCCGGCGACACAGCGAGCACCCCGCGAAACGATGCGTGAAACCAACCTGTTGCCTCGTGTGCGCGCTGTGGTCACGGCGTCGCGACGTGGTGACGACCCGACCCTCGGAGGAGGACTCTGATGCCGCATGCCCTGATCGCCGACGCCTCGCGCGTTCGCTCGACCGCCACGCTGTTGCTGTTCGCGCTGGCCCTGTTCGCGGACAGCGCGCAAGCGCAGCAGTCACGAGTGCCGCCGACGCCGCCCACTCCCGCAGTGCCGGCCACGCCGCCGGTGCCGCCAACTCCCGCCGCGGCGCCGCGCGCGCCGTTCAGCGGCATCTGGAGCGCTGACTTGATGCGCATGGAGGCGGAGCAGCAGGCCCTGATCTCGAACGCGCGCGCTTTCGAACTGCAGGGTCTGCGCGCCGCGGACTTGTCGAGCCGATTTGCGCCCATGGCGGCGGAAGTCGCCTCGCGTGCTGCCGCGATGAGCGCCGATGCCATTGGCTACGCGTTCAGCAGCGGTGAGGCGTTCAGCGGTATGTCGGCCTTCGCGCCAAGTGCGGCGTGGTCCACCAGCGGTGGCTCCTCTCGCACGCAGGCCCCGGCCCCGTGGATGCAGAGCGATCCCGCTGACTCGCTGTATCGCGAAGCGCGCAAGGCACTCTCCAGCGACGCGCATCGTCGCGCGGTGGAACTGTTCAAGCGCATTCGCGATCAGTATCCCAAGTCCACATACACGCCGGACGCGCCGTACTGGGAAGCCTTCGCGCTGCAGCGCCTTGGCAGCAAGGAAGACTTGAGTGCCGCGCTCGCCGCTCTTGAGTTGCAGCTCGAGCGGTTTCCCCGTGCCTCAACGCGTGGCGATGCCGCCGCATTGCGGACGCGCGTGGAAGGGCAGTTGGCTCGGCTGGGGGACCAGAATGCGATAGCACGACTGGCAGACCGCGCGAAGAACGCGACGAGCGACGGATGTCCGCGCGAACAGGATGACGAACGGATCGATGCGCTGAATGCACTCGCGCAGATGGACGCCGAACAGTCACTGCCGATTCTGAAAAAGGTGCTGGCGCGTCGCGAACCCTGCACCCAGCGCTTGCGCCGACAGGCCGTGTGGCTGATCGCCTCTCGCAAGCAAGCCGAGGCGGCGGCGATTCTACTGAATGTCGCGAAGACCGATCCGGACAAGGACGTGCGTGAGCAGGCCATCTTCTGGATGGCCAACGTGCCAACCGACGAAGCGACGACCATGCTGATTGATCTCGCCAAGAAGAGCGACGATCTCGACCTGCAGAAGCGCGCCGTGTATGCGCTGTCGCGCTCGAAGTCGCCACGTGCCGCCGTGACGCTGCGTGAAATCGCACTCGACGCCAACGCGGAAGTCGAACTGCGGGGCGATGCGCTCAACTGGTACATGTCTGGCCCCGGGCGCGCCGCCGACGATGCCATGACGTTCCTGAAAGACGTGTACGGTCGCGCCGATGATACGCGTTTCAAGCAGCGGGTCCTGCAGATCATCGCCTCGCGCCGCACCGACGAGACGCGCGCGTTCCTGGTGGACGTCGCGCAGAATCCCAAGGAGTCGATGGAGAATCGACGCAGCGCGATCTGGTCGCTCCAGGGCTCCGGCGTCACGAATGCGCAGTTGGCCCGTATCTACGATAGCGGCACCGATGTCGAGGTGCGCAAGCAGGTGATCAGTGTGCTGGCCGGGCTCAAGGAGAACGGCGGGGTCGACAAGTTGCTGGACATCGCGCGCAACGAGAAGAACCTCGAGCTGCGCAAGCAGGCGGTCACGCATCTCTCACGCACCAAGGATCCGCGCGCCCTCGCGTTGTTGCAGGAGATCATCAACCGATGACCGCGTGGCGCATGAGCGCCTGGCGCATGAGCGCCTGGCGCGGGATGGTGCTAGCGGCGTTCATGGCCGCGAGCACCGCCGGCGCGCAGCCGACACTGGCCACGCGCATCGAGGCAGTGAAGACAGGACGCGTGCGTCTGACCTTTGCCGCGCGGGAGGGGGTGTGTGGCAACGGCATGAGCTGGTTTCGGACACGCAATGGCAGCGTCAGCATTAGCGGCTCCATCAACGGCAACTGGAGTGGCTCGCGTGATGTCGACGCGACGTGCGATCGTGGGCCGGTGCGACTGGTCGTGGTCCGCGAGAGTGGCGAAACCGTTGAACTGCGAACCTACGTGGGCGGCACGTGGAAGGCCGACACGGGGATCACCGACCTGGGGAACGTCTCCGCACGGGCGGCCGGCGCGTGGCTCTTGCAGGTGGCGGAGTCAGGTCCGATGAAACCGGCTCGGTCGGCGATTACCGCGGCGACGATCACCGATTCGGTCGACGCCTCATCGACACTGCTGCGCATTGCCAAGAACGAGCAGCGACCCAGCGAGGTGCGCGCGAGCGCACTCAATTGGTTGGGTGAGGTGGTCGGTGACAAGGTGTCGCAAACGCTGGATTCAATCGCCTACGAACCCGGTGATCGGGAGGTGCGGCGACAGGCCATCTTCGCGTTGTCGCGTCGACCCTCCGACGAAGCCGTCCCGGCGTTGCTCAAAATGGCAGAATCACTCCCGGACCGGGAGCTGCGAAAGACCGCAGTGTTCTGGCTGGTCCAGAGCAAGGATCCGAGGGCGGTCGCGTGGGTGGAGACGCGGTTGGGACGGTAGAACGGACTACCGTCCCCGCCGCGACTAGCGCGCGCCGTTCAGCTCCAACGTCCATTCGATGGGCAGATTCGGATCGAGTGAATCGCGCACGGAACAGTACTTGGTGACGGCCAGTTCAATGGCACGTTCGGCGTGCACGCGATCGATATCGGCACCGACCATCTTGAAGCCGAGTTGAATCTTCGTCACCCGGCTTGGCGTCCCCGCATAGCGCTCGCCAACCACGTCGATCGAGAGCGCATGGATCGGCGTGCGACGTTTGGCCAGAATCTCGACCACATCGATCCCCGTGCACCCGGCGAGCGCGCACAACAGCGTGTCGATGGGAGAAGGACCGGTCACGCCGGTCGAGTCCATGTGAATGGCCGGGCTTCCCGACGTTCGCGCGCCATCGAAGCGGTGGTCGCCTGCCCACGAGACATGCACCCTGGCGGGTGGCTTGCCCGCCACCGGCATGGACGTTGTGACCTGCAACTTCAGTTCGCTCTCGATCTCCTGATTCACGGTTGTTCTCCCTTGCGAATGGGGGTACGGACGGCATTGCCCCACTCCGTCCACGACCCGTCGTAGTTGCGCACGTTGGGATAGCCCAACAGGTACGTCAGCACGAACCACGTGTGCGAGGAGCGTTCTCCAATGCGGCAGTACGTCACGACATCATCGGTCGACGCCAAACCGGCCTCACCCTCGTAGATCGCACGCAATTCGTCGATCGGCTTGAACGATCCATCGGCTGCCGCGGCACGTCCCCACGGAACACTGCGGGCGCCCGGAATGTGGCCACCGCGCAGAGTCCCTTCCTGCGGGTAGTCCGGCATGTGCAGTTTCTCGCCCGTGTATTCCTGTGGCGAACGCACGTCGATCATCGGCTGACCAGCCTGATGATGTTCGCGTGTGTCGGCAAGGAACGCGCGAATGGCGGCATCGATGCGCGGCGGGGCGACATAGGCCGAAGGTGGAAATTTCGGCACGTCCGTCGTGGCGAGTCGATTCTCCGCCAGCCACTTGGCGCGTCCGCCATCCAAGACGACCGCGTTCTCGAATCCAAAGAGTCGAAAGACCCAGAACGCGTAGGTGGCCCACCAGTTGCTCTTGTCGCCGTAGAACACCACGGTGTTCGACTCATCGATGCCGCGCGCACGCAGCAACTGCTGGAATGCGGGCTGATCGATATAGTCGCGCTCGACCGGATCGTTGAGGTCGATGTGCCAATCGAGTTTCTGCGCACCCGGAATATGCTCGATCCCGTAGAGCAATACGTCTTCGTTGCACTCCAGGAGACGCAACGAGGGGTCATTCAGCTGCTTGGCCAACCAGTCCGTGGAAACAAGGCGTTCGGGATGCGCATACCCCTTGGCCACGATGCTCGGGTCCGGGAGTCCCGGAATGGACGACGGTGTCATCCGTTGACGCTAGCGCGTGGGCGGACGTTTCGCGATACGTTCCATGCATGACAATGCGCATTTCTGATACTGATTCGAGTGCGACGACGCTTCGCTTGTCCGGTGCGGTGATTGTCTACCGGCTGTTCGACGTGGGGTACGCCATCGACCTGAGCAGCGCCCTGGCACTGCTCGCGAGCAGCGCACCGGAGCGTCTGCGCCCGCTGCGAGGTGAGGCGCAGGCCCTCCAGATCAGGAATCCACCGGTTCGGGTGATGCTGGGATCGGAAGCACTTGTGATCGACGGGCGCCCGGCATCTGTCGAGCTCTCGGCGCGCATTTTCGACTTTGGCGTGATCTCCATGAGAGCACGCGTCACGATGCCGGTAGACCTGAACTGGACGGAGTTCACCCAGTTCGGTGCGGCCGTTGACGCGCATCCGGCGGTGCCGGAGTTGGCGGAAGCCTGCCTGCGACAGCTCGTCGAGCGCATTGCCGGCGCGGTCGAACGCCCGCTGATTGCGGACGTGCGTGAGGACTACACGGTCTTTCGCATCACGCGCGCGGAGTTTGCGGACGGGACTCCGGCGCGCGCCGAGACGATCGGTGCGCTCGACGTGGTGCCGCTCCTGCTTGGTGAATCGCGGGCACTGAGTGTCGAAGCGCGGCGCGAGTTGCTGCCGCACCGGTTTTCGTACTACGGGGACGATCTGGCGATCCTCACGTGGGAGAGCGCCCTGATCGTCGAACCAGGCGATCACGACACCGATGTGCAGTACCTGCTGGAGTTCGCGAATGCGCAGTTGCTCGAGTTGCGCTACTACGATGCCATTCTCGACGGCGAATTGCCGGAGCTATACGACGCGATCGCGGTGGCGCGTCGACGGCGGTCGATCTTTCCGGGGCGCCGATTCGCGGCGCTGTTGTCGCGACTGCAAACGGTGGTGGCTGACACGACCGAGGTGGTGGAGCACGTGGAGAACGCGCTCAAAGTTACCGATGACGTCTATCTGGCCCGGGTGTATTCCGCCGCCCTGGAGATCTTTCGCGGACGTGCGTGGCGCACGGGAATCGACCGCAAGCTGTCCATCTTGCGCGAGACCTATGCAATGCTCAACCACGAGACGCAGGCGTCGCGCAGTGAAACGCTGGAGATCGCCATTGTCGCGCTGATCGTGGTGGAGATCGTGATGGCGCTGGTCCGCGGCCACTGACACGCGGTGGCCGTGGCAACCGGAGGAGCTACGCCGCAGCGATGCTCCGCAGCGCGGCGACGCGCTCTTCGGTGGGCGGATGTGTCCGGAACCATTTCTGGACGCCGCGCAGGCTAAACGCGGCCAGCGGATTGACAATCGCCAATGATGCCACGCTTGGAGACACCTGCATCGGAATGCGTCGCGCGCCGGATTCGAGACGCTGCAGTGCGCTGGCCAGCGCCAGCGGACGACCGGAAATCTGTGCGCCGACCGCGTCGGCCTTGAACTCCCGCTGGCGACTGATCGCAAACTGAATCAGCATCGCCACCATCGGACCGATGATGAGCATGGCAATGGCCACGATCGGATGCGCGCCATCATCATCGTCGTGTCGTCCGCCGAAGAAGAACGCCATCTGTGACAGATTGCTGATCGCGCCGGCCATCGTCGCCGCAACGGTCGACAGCAGCATGTCGTGATTCTTGATGTGCGCCAGCTCGTGCGCCAAGACGCCCTCGAGTTCCTCGGGCGACAGGGTGCGCAGAATGCCCTCGGTCACACAGACGACCGCGTGGTTGGCGTTGCGTCCGGTGGCAAAGGCATTGGGCTGTTCCTGCGGGGCGATTGCGACCACAGGCATGGGCAGGCCGGCGCGTTGCCGCAGCCGATCGACCATGGCGTACAGCTCGGGCGCGTCGGAGGCGCTCACCACACGCGCGCCATAGGAGCGCAGCACCATGGTGGACGAACCCCAGTACATCGCCATGTTCATCACCGCCGACAGCCCCAGCGCCATCATGGCACCGCTGCTGCCGCCGAGCAGTTGTCCAATCGCGACGACGAGGCCGGTGAGCCCCGCCATCAACACAAACACCTTCAGGTTGTTCATCGTTCGCTCCCTCGCGTCCACGCACGGACGCTGACGAGACAGTTGAGTCTTGAGATGACGCCACTACGGCTTGCGAGTCGACCCCGAGACAGTCAGTCTGCCTCGGGGTCGTTCGCCTTCATGTAGATCGCGATGGCCTCGGAGCTGCGCAGCTTCCGGACCCCCTCCACGAAATCCGCAGGATGCTCCACCACACCCTGGCGCGCGAGCTCCTCGGCCACCGCGATCAAGTGCCTTGGCCATACATACCTCGCGAACTGAAAGAAGTTCCGCCGGGCGTGTGGTGTCTCGGCCAGGAACCGGGACAGACGCCGTCCGCCCTTGGCTGTATTGCAGCCCCTGCAGGCGGTCACTACGTTGCCAGCAGACCCGTCGCCGCCGCGCATCTTCGGCTGGACATGGTCGACGCTCAACTCGTCCGATTCGAAGACGCCGCCACAGTACACGCAGCGGAGTCCGTCGCGGGCGAGGATGTCAGAGCGTTTCACGTGCGCAGCACCTGGCCACTTCTCCGAATGGTGGACGTTCCTGATCGTGCTCGTCGGTTGTTTTTCGACAAGGTGACGCGATTCTTCGATGCGGAAGAAAGCGCCGCCGCGTCGCACGACGTTCCGCCCCGACTCACGCCTAAAGCCCTCGAGAGCCTCCGCATGTCGCGTTCCCGTGAACGGATTCTGACGAATCTGGAAGAGATGTACCGTGAAGCCTTCGAACGCGCCAAGGCGACGGAAGACCCGGCGCAGATGGCGTCGCTGGACTTCGCCTACCGACGCGAACAACTGTACTTCGAAATTCTGCTCGACGTGCGCGACGCGGTGGAAAAGAAGTAGCCGTGGTCAGTGCAGCTTGGCGGCCAGTTGCTCCAGTCGCGCCAATTCTGCCTCGCGCAGCGCCCGCTGCACGAGCCGCGCCAGAAACAGGCTGAGAACGACAGTAATGACAATGCCCAGCGTGAGCACCAACGGCGACACCGCGGCGGAGCCATCGGCCCGCGGTCCCGCACCCGATGCACTCCCGTACGCGGCGTACGTGACCACGATCGGCGCGAGCCCCAAGGTGCCTATGACAAAGTCGCGCAGGCGAACGCGAGTGACACCCAACGCGTAGTTGGATAACACGAAGGGGATCATCGGCGAGAGACGGAGCAGGAACACCAGACGCAATCCGTCCTCGCCGATCACGCGGTCAATGGCGGCGAGCGTGGGATTGGCGGCCACGCGGCGCGCGACGAATTCGCGGGCGAGGTAGCGGGCGATGAGGAACGCGAACGTACCGCCCGTGACGGCTCCGATCATCACCAAAAGGGAGCCCTTGACCACGCCGAACACGGCGCCTCCGGCCATGATGAGCAGAAATGCCGGGAGCATCAGCACCACGACCGCGACATATACGGCGACGAACGCGACGGGCCCCCACACGCCCAACGTGTCGACCCAGGCCGAGAGTTGCGGCAGCCACGGCGAGACCATTCGGCCGAGCAGCAATCCGAGCACAATCGGGATGGCGATTCCCACGACACGCAGCACAGCACGGAATTCAGGGCGCATCGAATAAGTCTAGTGGAGCGCTTCGGAATCAATTGAGCTTGGCATGCGGGTGCGGAGCGCTGAATGGGCCGTCTGTGGTTCCTACCCGCAGGTGCGAGGATCACCGCCTCCAGCGTCCTCGCGCGATCTGGCCAACGTCGCGCGCCCGAGGCATCGTTGGACATGCAAAAACATCGTGCTCTTCTCCTCGCCGTGACCCTCGCTGTCGTTGGCTGCGCGCGCACCGACAACGCGACGGTGACTCTGGCCATTGTCAACGCCCGCGTGTGGACGGGTGACTCCATCGCCCCGTGGGCCGAAGCACTGGCCGTTGCGGGTGAAAACGTCGTGGCGGTGGGTTCGTCAACGGACATCCGCTCACGCGTGTCGGAAACCACGCGCGTGATCGATGCACAAGGCGCGATGGTCACGCCCGGATTCATCGACGCCCACGTGCATTTCAACGATGGCGGGTTCGCGCTGGCATCGGTGCAGCTGCGCGATGCGAAGACCCGTGAGGAGTTCATTCAACGCATCGGGGCGTTCGCGAAAACGCTTCCCAAGGGCACGTGGATCCGCAACGGGGACTGGGACCACACCAACTGGGGAGGGGAATTGCCCGCGCGCTCGTGGATTGATTCCGTGACGCGCGACAATCCGGTCTGGATCAATCGGCTGGATGGACACATGAACCTCGCCAACTCACTGGCGCTGACGGCCGCCAGCATAGATCGCAATGTCAAGGACATCGTCGGCGGCGCGATCGTGCGCGATGCGTCGGGCGAACCGTCCGGGATTTTCAAGGATAATGCGATGGGATTGATCGATGCGGTGCAACCACCGCGCAGCGATGCGGAATGGGATCGCGCGCTCGATACGGCGATGACCTACGTGGCGGCGCGCGGCGTGACGAGCGTGCATCACATGGGCGGATGGGATGGCCTCAAGGCGTTGCGCCGTGCACAGGCGGCGGGCAAACTGCGCACGCGCGTCGTGGCTCAGGTGCCGCTGTCCGACTGGGCGAAGCTGCGTGACGAGGTCAAGGCCGCCGGCCGCGGCGACGACTGGTTGCGCATCGGCGGACTCAAAGGATTCGTGGACGGGTCGTTGGGTTCACACACCGCGGCGATGATCGCGCCGTTCACCGATTCGCCGCGCGACAGCGGGTTCTTTGTCACCTCGCCGGACAGCCTGTATGCGTGGACGAAAGCGGCGGATGCGGCAGGCCTGCAGGTGATGGTGCATGCCATCGGCGACCGCGCGATTCGCACGCAGTTGGATGTCTTTGAACGGGTCGCGCGCGAGAACGGCCCGCGGGATCGACGCTTCCGGATCGAGCATGCGCAGCACATCGCGCCGGCGGATATTCCCCGTTTCGGCGCGCTGGGCGTGATTGCCAGCATGCAGCCGTATCACGCCATCGACGACGGACGTTGGGCCGAACGCGTCATCGGACCCGAGCGCGCCAAAGGCACCTATGCGTTTCGGTCGCTGCTCGATGCGGGCGCGCCGCTGGCATTCGGCAGCGATTGGTTCGTCGCGCCGCCGACGCCGTTGGAGGGAATCCAGG
>JBEBIR010000683.1:0-2381 GCA_040080315.1 Gemmatimonas sp. | reverse complement strand
AGTTGATGCTCAGCGCGCCTCACGCTTGGCGTACTGACGACCCAGCCACACCGCGAGCGCTAACCATGCGGCCGAAAACGGCACCATGGAGAACGCCAGACCGGATAGTCCCAATCCAAACACGGCCATGCCGGCGTACGCCCACGCGCCCACCTGGTCGCCCAGGCGATAGACGAATGTGTCGCTGAAGTTCTTGGCCTTGTACTTGTCGGTACGATCGAGAATGGTGAACAGCGCTTCGCGTCCCGGACGCTGAATCGCGAAGTTGCCGGCGCGACGAATGGTCTGGAACACCACCAGCACCGCCAGCACCGGCGCAAATCCCATGATGCCGAAACCGATCAACGTGACAATGGGCAGGAACGCCAACGCGGCGCCCACACCCAGCCACTTGATGAAACGGCCGGTGAGAAAGAGCTGCGCCAACAGCGTGAGCACATTGACGGCAATATCCATCGCGCCGAACACCCGCGTGCGCGCTTCACGATCTTCGCCGAACACTCGGGCCACCACGTCTACCTGCTGGAAGTACAAGAACGTGGACGAAATGGTGTAGAACAGAATGAGCGACGCGACACCCAGGAGATACGGTGACGACATGATGTGCTTGATGCCGTCCAACATGCCGCCACCGATGACGTCGTGCGACGCATCACCACTCGCCACCACGGCCGCCGGCTCACTGGCCACTTCCGCGTCGCGCATCCCCAACTCGGCGTTATCCAACACCTGCGAGGCGCGCACCGCCAGCTCGAGAATGACCGCCGATACCAGCATGAGGTTGAGTGGACCCAGCACGCCTATCAGTGCGGTGGTGATCGTACCACCCAGAATGGCGCCCACCGTACCACCAACCGCGACGACACCAAACAGTCGTTTGCCTTGTCCCGGGCGGAACACGTCGGTGATGAGTGACCAGAACACCGACACGACAAACAGGTTGAAAATGCTGGTCCAGATAAAGAACACGCGTCCCACCCACACCGACTGCGCGGGCGTGACGATGCGGAACAGGACGTAGAACACAATCAGATTCAGAATGAAGAACCGATACGTCCACCCGATGAACGCGCGTCGGCGGAGTTTCGAAACAAGCGATGTGTACAGGGGATGCACCAACAGCATGCCCACCATGGTGCCGGTGAACAGCCACGCCAGCTTGTCGGCACCGCTGGACGCGCCGATGTCATCGCGAATGGGGCGGATGACGTAGTACGCGCACAGCACCAGGAAGTAGTACGCGGTGGCCCACAGCAGCACGGCACCTTCGCCGGGACGCGCGTTGACACTGGTGCGAATGCGCGCCAGCAGGCCTGTCTCAGACGTCATGTTCAACGACCGCTCGCCGGTGGCAACGCATCAACGAACGCGACGATCTGTTTGACTTGAGCGGCGCTGGGCAGACGCCCCGTACCACCCCCGATGTTGTCGAGCATGTTTTTGGCCTGACTGGTGGCGGGGGTGACGGCGGTGATGGCGGGATGCGCCAGAATGAACTTGAGAAAGAGCTGCGCGTACGTGGTGGCGTCGAACTCTTTCGCGAAATCGGGCAGCGGTGTCGTTCCCGCTCGACGGAACAAACTGGTGCGACCAAACGGCGCGTACGCCAACACCGCAATCTTCTTCTCGATCGCCAATGGCAGAATCTTCTCTTCCACACCGCGATTGTCCGCGGCATAGTCGATGCCAATGAAGTCGAGCGGCTCGTTGCGCATCACCTGCTCCAGCGCGCCATACTGATTGTCGCTGGTGGTGGTGATGCCGATGTAGCGCACTCGGCCCGCGGTCTTGAACTCGCGCAGCACCGCGAGCTGCGCGGCGGGGTCGCCCATGTTGTGGACTTGAATGAGGTCAATCTTGGGCAGCTTGTAGCGCGCGAACGATGCCTCGATCTGTGCGCGCGCAGCCGCGGGATCGGCCGCAGTGCCGCCGCGACCCGCGACGTTCACCTTGGTGGCCCAGAAGAACTTGTTGGCGATGCCCATCTCATTCACCAATTCGCCGGCCACTTGTTCGGAGGCACCGTACGACGGGGCCGTGTCGAACACGCGCGCGCCCTTGTCGGCCATGGCCTGGAAGACAGCCTTGAGCGCGCTCTTGTCTTCGGCGCGCGCGACCTGAGAGAACGTCGCTGAACTTCCCAGTCCGATAACCGGGATTCTCTCGCCGGTGCTGGGGATGGCGCGCTGGATGATCTGACCTTGGGCCATTGCGTGCAGCAGGCGCGGGGTGAGACCAAGAGTGGCGCCGACGCCGGCAGTGATGCCGATGAAGTCTCGACGATTGACCATGGGGCGGGTCCTCAGGTGTGGCGGCTATTGGGCGGGGACTGCGATGCCGACTGTCAAGAAAGTACGGGCGGGACGTGGGGAGCGCTGGGA
>JBEBIR010000682.1:0-2381 GCA_040080315.1 Gemmatimonas sp. | reverse complement strand
GAAAGTTGCTCCGGCGCTGGCGGCCGGGAATACGGTGGTGATGAAGCCCGCCGAATACACGCCGCTCTCGGCGCTCCGGTTTGCGGAACTGATGCACGAGATCGGACTGCCGCCGGGCGTATTCAACCTGGTCACAGGCGACGGGCGCGCTGGCGCGGCCCTCGTGGATCACGCCAACGTGGACAAGATTGCGTTTACCGGCAGCACCGATGTCGGTCGTGCCATTCGCATCGCCACGGCCGGTACCGGGAAAGGACTTTCCCTCGAACTGGGCGGCAAGAGTCCGTTCGTCGTGTTCGAAGACGCTGATCTGGACAGCGTTGTTGAAGGTGTTGTGGATGCCATCTGGTTCAATCAGGGGCAGGTGTGCTGTGCGGGTTCGCGTTTGCTCGTGCAAGAGGGTGTGGCCGATCGATTGCTGGACAAACTGCGTGCGCGCATGGAGCGACTGCGCGTGGGCTCGCCGTTGGATAAGTCGATTGACATGGGAGCGATCGTCGCGCCGGTGCAACTGGAACGCATCAAGCAACTGGTCGCTCAGGGTGTGAGCGAAGGGGCGACGTGCTGGCAGCCGTCGTGGGCCGCGCCCGCAAACGGATGGTTCCATCCGCCAACCTTGTTCACGAATGTCGCGCCATCGGCGACGATCGCACAGGTGGAGATCTTTGGACCGGTGCTGGTGTCCATGACGTTCCGCACGCCCGACGAGGCGGTTGCGTTGGCCAACAACACACCGTTCGGTCTTGCCGCCAGTGTCTGGAGCGAGAACATCAACCTGGCGCTCGACGTGGCGCCCAAGATCAAAGCGGGTGTCGTCTGGATCAACAGCACGAACCTGTTCGACGCGTCCGCGGGATTCGGTGGATATCGCGAGTCGGGGTTTGGGCGCGAAGGCGGGCGCGAAGGCATGTGGGAGTATCTCAAGCCGTCGCTTCCCCGAGTGGCCGCGCCGTCTCCGGTCGCGATGACATCGATCGCCATCGATAGCTCGCCGACGACGGACGAGGCGCGCGAGGCGATGCCGTCCATCGATCGGACGCCGAAGCTGTTCATCGGCGGCAAACAGGCGCGACCCGACTCCGGCTACACGCGCGCGGTGCGCGATATCGGGGGGCGCGCCGTCGGTGAGGTCGGTGACGGTAATCGCAAGGACATTCGGAACGCGGTCGAGGCCGCGCACGCCGGCAGCGGATGGTCGAAGCTGGCCGGACATCAGCGCGCCCAGATTCTGTACTACATCGCTGAAAATCTGTCGGCCCGTCACGACGAGTTTGCGCAGCGCATTCGCTCCATGACGGCTGACCCGCTCGACGACGCGGCGCGCGAGGTGGATGCGTGTATTTCGCGTCTGTTCACGTATGCTGCGTGGGCCGACAAGCACGACGGTGCTGTGCATGATGTGCCGATGCGCGGCGTTTCGTTGGCCATGCATGAGCCGATTGGTGTGGTCGGTGTGGCGTGTCCCGATCCATACCCCTTGCTGGGGTTGGTGTCCCTGATCGCACCGTTGCTGGCGTGCGGCAATCGCGTGGTGGCGATTCCGTCTGAGCGCTTTCCGCTGGCGGCGACGGACTTCTACAGTGTGCTGGAAACGTCGGATGTGCCTGCGGGTGCCGTGAACCTGGTCACGGGCAGTCGCGATGTGCTGTCCAAGGTGCTGGCCGATCACGATGATGTCGACGCCGTGTGGTACGTTGGCTCGCATGCTGGTGCGACGGCCGTTGAGAAGGCGTCGGCCGCGAATCTCAAGCGCACGTGGACCGAGTGGACCGGCCGGGAATGGCTGGACCCGCGCATGGGCGAAGGCCGCGAGTTCCTGCGACGCGCGGTGCAGGTCAAGAACATCTGGATTCCGTACGGCGAGTAGTCGCCAGTGCGCTCTACATTCTCATCCGACACATGATTGAACTCCCCGCCTCTCCGGAGGCGTTTCGCGACGCTGCGTGGGACGACGTCCTGCCGTATTACAATCGACTGGCCGACGCGCCGCTCTCCAGCGACGACGCCACGGTCGAAGCGTGGCTCGTGATCTGGTCTCGTCTCGACACCCTGGTCGGCGAAGCCGGAACGCTGGCCATGATCGCCTACACGGGCAATACCGCGGATGCCGCGGCCGAACAGGCGTACCTGCGTTTTTCGATGGAGATTTTTCCGCGTTTGGAAGAGCAGCAGGTGCGACTGGCGCGTCGCTTGATCGACCTCGGGTGGTCACGACCCGACCTCGAAACGACACTGCGGCGATTCCGCACCGACATCGAAATCTTCCGCGAGGCAAACGTCGATCGCTTCGCGCAGATCGAGGAAGTGTCCGCGGCCTACCAGAAAGTGACGGGCGGCCTGAGTGTTGACTGGGATGGCGTCGCCAAGACGATCCCGCAACT
>JBEBIR010000681.1:0-2382 GCA_040080315.1 Gemmatimonas sp. | reverse complement strand
CGCGCCAGCGGCACCAGCTGGACGCGGTGTGGGCGCCGGTGGGTTGTACTCGTAGGTGATGCGTTCGGTGTTCGTGCAGCCGTAACTCTTGAGCTGCGCTTCGATCCAGTCGACGGCCGCCCGATTTCGATCCGTACCTTGCCGACGGTCGCCGAACTGCGTCAGTCCTTTCACCGTCGCCTTGTAGCTCTCAAGGTTGAGCCGCGACACCATCACGGCCACGGGGTCGGTAGTGTCGATGACCACCGGTGCGTTGGGGAGCACGCGGGACTGGGCCAATAGCGGCTGAGCGCCGAACGGCAACAGAAGCGACGCAACAGAGAGTTGCAGCTGACGGGCGACGATGACGGAGCGGAGTGAGCGGCGCATAAGGGACGTGTCCAAGAGGGAGACCGGGGGCCGACGACCGTAGTAAAGTGCGCGATTGGCGCGGTGTGGGCCAGACGGGGTGGGGTCGGTACAAACCCTAGTACGCGCGCCGGCGTCCAATTGCTGTCACCCCGAAACCTGTCTGTCCGTGATCGCACCACTCATCCTCCGGTCGCCATGTCTGCAATAACTCGTTTGACTGATTCGCGCGCGGCACTCTGCCTTGTTGTCTGCGCCCTGACGCTCTCGTTCGCATCGACAGCCCGCGGGCAGGAACGCCAAACCGTGTCCGGCGCCGACGTGGCGATTTTCAACGTGGCCGGTCGGGTGCGTTTGGAGTCGGGCACCGGGAGCGAGGTCACCGTCGAGATGACGCGCGGTGGACGTGACGGCGCGAAACTCAAACTCGCGGTCAGTGAACTGCGGGGGCGGAACACGTTTCGCGTGATCTACCCGACCGACGACGATATCGTGTACAGCGGTGATCGCGACGATCGATGGGGCAGCAACACCGACCTCCGAATCGACGGCGATGGCACATGGGGCGGCAACGTGCGCGACGGCTTTCGTGGCGATCGCGTGCGCGTGAAGACGCGCGGCAGTGGCACCGAAGCGTGGGCGGATCTGGTCGTGCGAGTGCCCACAGGCAAGACGGTATCCGTGTATCTCGGTGTCGGCGAACTCACAGCGAATCGCGTGACCGCCGACCTGCGACTTGATGTGTCGGCCGCGCGTGTGGTTGCCACGGGCACGCGTGGTCGACTGGACATCGACGCGGGTTCAGGCGGCATCGAAGTAAGCGATGTCTCGGGGAGCGCCCTGATCGTCGACAACGGATCAGGCGGCGTGACGCTGACCGACGTGCAGAGCGAGCGGTGCACGATCGACACCGGGTCGGGCGGTGTCGGCGGCAGTGGCGTGCAGTGTGGTGAGCTCCGTGTGGACGTCGGGTCGGGCAGCGTGCGGTTGGACGGCATCAGATCATCTGATGTGCTGATAGACGCGGGGAGCGGCGGTGTGACACTCGGATTCGTTTCGTCGCCGAAACGACTGAGCGTTGAAGCCGGATCGGGCAGCGTGAGCGTCGGGCTGCCCGCAACGGTTGATGCCACCGTCGATATCGAAACCGGCAGTGGCGGGATCACCACCGACTTCCCGATTCGCACGACCAGTGTGCAGCGCGATCGGCTGCGCGGCACCATCGGTGATGCCGCTGGACGCATCACCATTGAGACGGGATCCGGTTCGGTACGACTGCGAAAGAACGCGAACTGAACGCCGAGCGCTACCACGCAGTTGCGCATCAGGTCGAACGCTGCTAACGTGACCACTGCGGCTCACATGCCGCCTACGTTGCCCCACCCTTTCTGTGACGCTTCGATGAGCACACGCCAACTCACCATGACCACGATCGCCGCGCCGGTATGTCCGGTGTGGTTGGCCGTCGTCATGGACGGCATCGTCGAAGCAGGGTGCATCGGGTAGCAGCCGCGAACACTTCGCGCCTCCTCGTTGGTGAACGCCCCTCCTGCTTCGACTCGCAGGCGGGGCGTTTTCGTAGCGACTGACGAGGTCCCTGTGACGACACAACACAGCGTGGCAATGGAAGAGACGCCACTGATTCGCCGAGTGATACGCGACGTGCGAAGCGCCCTGCGCGGGACGCGACACGATTACACCAGCGGCTCCATCGGTCAGGCAATCTTTTTGCTCGCCATTCCGATGGTGCTCGAGATGGTCATGGAGAGCCTGTTTGCGCTCTCGGATGTGTTCTTCGTCGCGCGATTGGGCGCGAGCGCGGTCGCGACCGTCGGACTGACCGAGTCCTTGATGATCGTGGTCTACACGCTCGCAATGGGTCTGGCGATTTCAGGCACGGCCATCGTGGCACGGCGTATTGGCGAGAAGAACGCCGATGGTGCCGGGCGCGCCGCCGTGCAAGTCATCCTCCTTGGCGCTGCGATCGCGATCACCTTGTCCGTGCTGGGGGCGTTGTTCGCGCCGTCGTTGCTG
>JBEBIR010000680.1:0-2383 GCA_040080315.1 Gemmatimonas sp. | reverse complement strand
GTCAGCCGCCGCTCTTCCCGCTGCATGATGAACGACGCATAGCCACCGGTATACGTGAACGCGCTGCCACCTTCGAAGTGCAACACGTGATCGGCAAACGCATCGAGAAATGCCCGATCGTGACTGATGCACAACACCGCGCGATCAATCACCTTGAGGTGCTGCTCCAACCACGCCGTCGTATCGAGATCAAGATGATTCGTGGGCTCGTCAAGAATCATCAGGTCGGCCGGCGTCGCCAGTTGACGCGCCAACGCCACGCGCCCCCGCTCACCACCACTCAGCGTGCCGATGCGCGTCACGCGCGCCGCAATGGGATCGAATCCGACGCCCATCAGCACGCTGTCCACCTGCGCCGCCATCTGATAGCCGCCGTCGCGCTCGAACCGCTCGAGATCGTGCCCGTACTTCTCCATCGCGATCTCGCCGTGATCATGCTCGAGATTCGCTGCCTGCTCGGCCAGCGAACGCTCCAGCACACGCAGTGGCCCGAACGCATCCGCTACGATATCCCACAACATCTGTTCTTCGGGAAAGCGCCGATGTTGATCCATCAGCGCCACACGCAAACCCGGCGTTCGCGCGACCGATCCGCGCGTGGGCTGGAGATCGCCCGTGAGCATTCGTACCAGCGTGGTCTTGCCCGTGCCGTTGCGTCCCACCACCGCCCACCGGTCGAGATCGCCAATCGTGAGCGATACGTCGCGAAAAATCTCCGAGGCACCGAATTCGACGACGGCATTGCCGATCGAAATCAGGGTCACGACATCCTCATGGCAACACGCGAAGCAAATGGCATAGCGAAACGATCACGACGACGAGGAAGAAGGAGTAGATAGGGTCATCCAGGCCGACCAGACACGCTCGGCGGCAGCGCGAATGGCAGCGCGCTCGCCCACGGACAACCGCTGCACACGTGCACGAAGCCGCCATGCACAGACAGCGTCTCGCCACGCGAGGCCCAGATCGCCGAGCCGAGGAAGCAGCATGACGACCGGCAAAGCCCACCACGCGGAGAGCGAACTCGCGCGAAAGCCCAGCGCGAACAGACCGCCCAGGACAACGTACCCCAAGAAGATAAGGTGTAGGCCCGGGAGAATCGCGCGGGCTACTCGATCGGTACGCGCGGTGGCTGTCCGCCCCGCGAGCTGCCACACGCTCCATTGCATTGGCCCGTTCAAGATCAGACCGATGGTCGCCGGAACGACGGTGGCCAGCATCCAGGTCCGTGTCGGCCAACAGGCCTGAGGATTTGGCGAACCGGCCGCGTCGAGTACCCGCGCAGTATCTCTCGCAGATGTCGCGAGGCCACCCGCCCTATGCACCAGCTCGGCCAACTCGTCGGAGATAGTTCGCCAGTGTACTATCGGTACCTCCTGTTCAGTCTGGCTCGGATCGCACCCCTCCACCAAGAATCCGCAGCGGCGCTGTACGTTCGCCGAAGTCTCGAGAAGGGGCTCAGCAGAAGTCGCGCTGCAGGCCGACACTGCTGCGACCAAGCGGTCCCGGGCCTCCGCATTCGGCCAGCTGCTGATCGACCGGGCCACCGACAACAGTTCTTTGTGCAGGCGCGCCGACAGCGCCGACGGCGACGGATCCGTCTGATGTTCGACCCAGCTGCGCAAGGAGAATGACTCCCCCAAGACCACGGTCAGGTCGCTCCGAGCGGTCTGCTGCGCGTCATACTGCACACCAAATGCGATGAGTTTAAGGTCAATTGTAGCGCCATTATCGATGCTTTCGAGCGCCATTTTTGCGACACCAGCGCGCGGTTTGCCTATACTACTTGAATCGTGAACGCCGCCTTCCGGGAACACGCCAACAATGTCGCCGGCACGAAATGCTTCCTGGACCGACGCAAACGCTGATCGATTCACCGCGGCTGGGTCTACTCCGCGCGAACGCATGATTCGCGCGTCGCGGACTCGGGTTACTGGAATGACACCCATCCCTCGATAGGTCGCGTTGGCCAGCGGTCGCGTGACGGCCGAGCTCGTCGCGATGTAGCGGAGTGGTCTGTCGGTGGTGAAGAAGCCTGCGAGAACGTCCGGCAGATCATTCTGGTGATTGCCGAAAAGGAGCGTCGGCCCATCTGCTGGAACGCGCTCTCGGCCGACATACCGGACCTCTCGATAGCACCACCGAAGGGCCCGGCGGCTGATCCAGCGGACGATGGTTGGGATTGGGGACATGTCGGGCGAAAGAAAGCCTGACGAGGGCGCCGACGCGACCAGTCAGCCGACGCAGATGGAAGCGCCGGATACGTCAGTAGAATTGCCCTTCTACGTCATCTGGCGTATGTCTGACGTACAGGTGGGTGACCATCCTGCTGGTGTCGGCCTGTACGGCCCCAACCAGAGGTGTCGCCGTGTTTCGCTTCGTC
>JBEBIR010000679.1:0-2384 GCA_040080315.1 Gemmatimonas sp. | reverse complement strand
CGCGGCCATACTCTGGAAGGACGGCAAGAGTCCGGCCATGCGCGAGAAGGCCGCGACGGCTCTCCGTATCACCGCCGCCGATCTGGTCGAGTTGCGCGTGATCGATGAGATCATTCCGGAACCAATCGGCGGCGCGCACTCCGATCACGACACGACGGCCGCGAATTTGAAGGAAGCGCTGGCGCGGAACCTGGAAGAACTGCGCCGCCTCAAGCCCGATCGCCTGGTGCGCAAGCGGCGCGAGAAGTTCCTGCGCATGGGGCAGTTTGCCGAGTAATCCGGGAGGGCGGGCGACGTGGCGCACCTGATCGAAGTCGCGTTTCGGGGTGACCGCAAGGAGTTCTTCCAGTGGGAAGCGGAGACGGCACCGGCGCTACGCGCTGGCGTGATCGTCGAAGCGGATCGCGGCGAGGACTTCGGGCGCGTGCATTCCACCGGCGAACTGGCGGAGATCAGATGTCGCGGATGTGCGCACGGTTGCGGCACGACACCACCGCCGAGAGTCGCGGCGCGTCTGGCCACCGCCGACGATATTGCGCGCGACCGCGCGCACACGGCCGACAACGAGAGCGCACGTCGCCGTGCCATGGAGCGTGTGAAGGCCAACCATCTGGTCATGAAAGTGACCGATGCGGAGTGGCAGTGGGATCGGCGCAAGCTGACGTTCTACTTCACGGCCGAGCGACGCGTCGATTTTCGCACACTCGTGCGCGATCTCGCGGCAATGTTCCGGGCGCGCATCGAACTCAAGCAGATCGGCGTGCGCGATGAAGCCAAGCGCCTGTCGGGCATCGGTCGCTGCGGACGCGAGTACTGCTCCGCGTCATGGCTTCCGGATTTGCGCCCGGTCAATCTCGGTGTCGCCAAGGAGCAGAAGCTGTCGCTCAATCCGCAGCAGATCTCCGGTGCCTGCGGCCGTCTCATGTGCTGTCTGCGCTACGAGCACGAGTTCTACGTGCAAAGCCGTCGTCGCTTTCCGAAGGAAGGGCGCATTCTCGTCACGCGCGTTGGCGAGGAGAAGGTGGTGAGCTTCGATATCTTCAATGACCGCGTGACGCTGCGGTCGGCCGAAGGCGACACGCGGGTCGTTCCGCTCGCCGAGTTGCGCGAGGATGTGGGCGGGTTCGGTGAATCCGCCGCGGCCGAGCGGTCGGTGGTGGTCGCCGAGAGTGAGGACGATCAAGGCGATGCCGTGCTGGATCATTCGGACGCACCGACCGGTGAGTCGGCGCGTGATGCGCAGCGGGCGGGCCGGGCCACGTACGTGAGTACGCCGGTTGCGACCGTCGCACCGGAGCTTCTAGCGCCGATTGTTGTAGAGACGCCCATCGTCGATGTCGCCGCGTCGGATGACGTCGAGGCAACTGATGCCTCGCCGGGCGCCGAGTCGGCGTCGCTTGATGTGGATTTGGAGGCCCGACGCAAGCGTCGCCGCGGCCGACGTGGTGGGCGTCGCTTGCGTGCGGCCGAGCAGCGACGCCAGGAAGCCAGCGCCACTGACGACACCGCGACGGATACTGAAAACGACGCCGACACGGATGCTGACGACGACATCGTCGACACGCCGTCGAACGACACTTCCCCTAGGCGCTAGAACGTGGCCCGATTCTTCCTGACCACCGCGATCGACTATGCCAACGGCGATCCGCACATCGGGCACGCGCTCGAAAAGATCGGCGCCGACGTCATTGCCCGCTATCATCGATTGCGCGGTGACGACGTGCACCTGCTGATTGGCATGGATGAACATGGGCAGAAGGTGCAGCAGACTGCGGCGCAGCACGGCATCGATCCACAGGCGTTCACCGACGATATCGCCGGGCGCTTTCGGGCGATGTGGTCGCGACTGGACGTGCAGTACGACCAGTTTATTCGCACCACCGACGCGCATCACAAGCAGGGGGTGCAGGCGCTGATTCACCGCATCGCGGAGCGCAACCCGGACGATTTCTACGAGCGTTCGTACCGCGGTCTGTATTGCGTGGGTTGCGAGGCCTTCAAGCAGGACGCCGATATCGTCGACGGAAAGTGCGTGCTGCACACCACACGCACGCTGGAAGACGTGGAGGAACGGAATTGGTTCTTCCGGCTCTCACGGTATCAGCCGTATCTGCAGACGCTGTTGACGGAACATCCCACGTTCATCGAACCGGAGAGCCGGCGCAACGAGATCCTCGGGCTGCTGGCGCAGGGTCTGGAAGACGTCTCCGCCTCGCGGGCGCGATTGGATTGGGCCGTGCCGTTCCCGCTGCCGCTGTCCACCGGCGAGACGCAGGGCACGTACGTGTGGTTTGACGCGCTGCCAAACTACCTCACCGCGACCGGATTTCCGGAAGCGGGATTCGAGCAACGATGGCCCGCCGACCTGCACGTGATCGGCAAGG
>JBEBIR010000678.1:0-2385 GCA_040080315.1 Gemmatimonas sp. | reverse complement strand
GTCGGTCAGCGATCGCGAGCCGCGCACCAGTTCCTGCAGCGCGCGCTCCACCGTTCCGCTCCATTGCTGCAGGCGTTCGCGCAGCGAGGCCAGTTCGGCGCGCGTTTGCGTCGCGTCGCGCGCGGCATCGTCGTGCAGCGCCATCAGCTCGATCACACGCGCCCGCATCACTTCCAGCGATGTCGACAGCTCATCGCGTTCGCGCTCGGTGTCGTCGAGCAGTTCGTGCACGCGCGCGCGCGTTTGCGTGAGTAGCGTGCACATGGCCCGCCACGCGTCGCGCTCGAGCGTCAATTGATGACGCGACGCCGTGTCCTCGGCCAGACGCTCTCGCAACCGCGCCAGGCGCTGCACCAGCGTGCCGTTGCCATTGACGGCGGTGCCCGGTCCGAGCACCGCGAGCGCCGCTTGGAGTTCCCGATCGAGTTCGGCCGACCGCCGAGCGTGTTCGTCCCGTGCGGCGCGCGTTTCGTCGAGCGTCGCCAGCGCGTCACGCAGCGCCCGCAACTCGACCGCGATTCGCCGGACGCCGCGCGCATCGCCCTCGGCCACCAACCATCGGAGCGACGCGACGAATCCCCGCTCCAGCGTGAGGTCGCCCGTGGCCTCAATCCGAGGGACCGCGCGCGCAGGCGTAATCGGGGTGCGGGGCGTGTCCACTGGTTAGCCGCGCTCGGCGCTGCGAGAACGTTTGCGGGCCGGTCTCGCGGCGCTCTTCGCACGATGACGCGCGGCCTTGGCGCGGTTTCCACACGTGCCCATATCACACCAGCGACGTTGCTGGTTCTTCGTCGTGTCGAGAAACACGCGATAGCACCGAGCGTTCGCGCACTGGCGCACGCGAGACAATTCACCGATCACCAGCGTGTCGGCCGCGGACTCCACGATCGGAATCATCAAACCGGCGAAAGCGTCGCCCGTAGGAACGAATGCCCGCACATAGCCACCGTCACCCAGCTTATCGAGACGACGCGTGCCGGCGCTGCGGCCGAGCACCCGATTGATCTCGGCCACCGACTCTTCGCAAATACGCTCTGAACCAAGGCCTCGCTCGGCGAGCAGACGCAGCGCGCCCCGAATGCGCCGTGCGTCGACAACGGTCGCAGCGGCGGCGGCTGGCTGCAGCAGAGCTCGTCGACGGATGCCGGCCGCCCGCTCCTCGTCGAGAGTGGCTTGTTCCGTCAGCCAACTCAGGAGCGAATCGAGGTCACGAAAACGGTCGCCATTCGGCGCTTGCGCGGCGGCGTCGGTATTCACGAAGTCGAGCCAAAGGCGCGATCGTGACGAGGTCGGAGACGGCGGCCGGTCATGAGCATCGGCCCGCCGCGAATCGGATGTGGAGACGGGCATCTCGGCGGCTCACGTTACATGGATACGTGCCTGCGAGCAAGATTCCTTACAATAGTCGGTTGAAGTCTCCCTCCGTCACCATCCGTCGCCCATGCAACTCGTTGTCGTTGGATCCAGCAATCCGGTGAAGCTCGCCGCGGTTCGGGCCGTTGTGCTCCGTCGGTGGCCCGCCTGCGAAGTGCGCGACGTGCTGGTGCAGAGCGGGGTGTCCGCCCAGCCGTTCGGGGATGAGGAGACGCAGCAAGGGGCTCGCACGCGAGCGCAGCAGGCCTTGGCCGCCTGTGTCGAAGCCGATCTGGCGCTGGGAGTGGAGGGCGGGGTGGTCGTGGAAGCGAACGGCGACATGCGCACGTGCGCATGGGCGATCGCGATCGATCGCCGTGGCGTGGAGGGCATTGGCGGATCGTTGGCGATGCCGCTGCCCGATCAAGTCGCGGCCCGAGTTCGCGCCGGCGAGGAACTTGGCCCGGCGATGGACGCCATATCGCAGACCGTTGGCACGAAGTTTGGTCGCGGAGCGGTCGGAATCCTCACCGCGGGATTGATCGATCGACAGCGCGCCTATGAACCGCTTGTCACCTATGCGCTGGCCCCTTGGCTGGCGCCAGACTACTTCGACCCTTCCGCTCGATAGACCAGCATGGGCAGCGCGGAATGCCGGATCACTTCGTCGGCCACGCTGCCGAGGACCAAGCGCGCAATGCCTCCTCGTCCGTGCGTGACCATGGCGATTCCGCCAGCTCCGCACGTCGCGGCCTCTTCCAAAATCGCCCGACCCACGGACATGTCGACGACGGAGTTCAGCGTCGCGCCGGGGAGGGATGTCGCGAGGCGAGACAGGTAGTCATGACGTTCGCGCTCCTCCTGCTCAAGCACCGTGGGGTCGGCCAGCAGGGCCTCGGTGGCGAATGGTGCCATGGCCACCGCATGCGGTGTGGTCACGCTGAACAGTCGCAGTGTCAGACCGCAGGCGTCAGCAAACCCGGCGGCATGCGGTAGGATCCGCTCGGCAAACGGCGAACCGTCGAGGGGGCA
>JBEBIR010000677.1:0-2385 GCA_040080315.1 Gemmatimonas sp. | reverse complement strand
GGTACGCACGTGTTTGGTGAACTCAGACCCATGGAGTCGAATACTGTGGTGGTTGACGCAAGAGCTTCTCGCGCGCTGCTGTGGGGCGCGCACGCCGTCTGGTCACTCGCTATGCTGGCGGCGCGGTTGCTCAGTGTCGTGACCGCTGCCATCCCTGTGATGGCCGCGCTGATTGTCGCGACGTCCTGCCGGTCGACCACGGACCCATTCGACGGCTACCTCATCACCGTTGGCGTCTCACCCGGTGTGGCGCGGATTGATGCGCCAACGACCGTCACCACGACCGTGACGAATCACAGCGGCCACCCACGAACGCTGTTGGTCAGCTACTGCGTTGGAACATTTCGCGTTGCCACCACTGCCGGAAAGAGCGTGGAGCTTGCTCAGGGCAGTTGCTATCTGGTCCGACAAACGGTGGAGCTCAGGCCAGATGCATCGTTTCGCTATCAGCAGCAGTGGGACGGACGTGATGCACGCGGCAGTATCATCCCTGGCACGTACTTGGTGTATGGTCAGCCATTTGCGTCGAACGGACCGATAAGCGCACCCGCGACGTTGATCGTCGACAACTGAGATGCCGGTGGCACCGCGTCAAACGCGAGTATCAACCATCGGGAATTCCCGGAGGGGCGTGCAGGCTGTTCTCGTCGTCGAACACGGATGCGTGTGGCGACGGATCATGGTTGGCACCGCGCTGATGTTGAGCACAGCGTTCGCGCCCGTCCGGCTCCCTGCGCAGCCTGTTGGCGTGCAGACAGCGGAGAGCCAACGACGCATTTCCGTTGACATCACCGGAGGAGCCAGCGCCGTCCGCGGCGGACGACAGCACTATGTGAACGACGACGGAATGGCTCTCGACCTGGTAGTGGGGCTACGACGACCGGCACGCCGCGGACTCATGCACGCCATTGCGACGGGAATACGCTCCGACGTGGGCGACGATTGCTATGTGTCGATCACACCAGTGCAGTCCAGTGGCTGCCTTCCGTCGGCGCCCACGATCAGTCATCTCGGTCTTCTTGCGGGATACGAGTATCGTCGATCCGGCAGCAGTGTTCGCGCATTACTTGGCCCAGCGCTGTATTCCGGGAAGAATAGTCGAGGACTTGGAGGACGGTTGCATTTGAGTGCAGCGGTCGGCGCGCCACGGCTTGCATTGACTGTTGGTGTCAACGGTCATTGGCTCGCGCTCTTCAATGGCTCATCGCTCCGTTACTACACCACCGCATTCGGCCTTCGCCTCCAATAGCATGAACACGCCAACACTGAGTACTGAGTACTCAGTACTAAGTACTCAGTGTTTGCGCACGCCCGGGATGAACCCGTTGAGCGAGCGACGCATGGGTCACGCGAAGACGCTGCAGCGCGTGAGGGTTCGCGCGCGTGGCTGGAGTCTCGCCCTGGGGCTTTCAAGTTTCGCCACGGGCTGTTTGCCGTATACCATGGGGTCCACTGCTGCCACCGTGCCGAGTGGGACGCAGCGAACCACGTTCAGTCTTGCGGCGAGTTTCGGCGATCGGTCGGCGGATGGGCCAGTGGAAACACCGATTGGCGTGGTGGATGCGGAAACGCGCATTGGACTTTCCGATCGGAGCGATGCGGGCCTGCGTATCTCGGGTATCAGCGGAGCCGTGGTCTCCTACAAGCGTCGATTGAGTGGTTCAGCGCAGGGTGCGGCACTATCGGCACAGGTTGAGGGAGGTGTGGTCAAGGGTGGTGCGCTGGCGATGGGAGGCATCAGTGTTGTGGCCTCGAGCGCCGACGCGAACCGGAACGCGCTCTTTGGCGGCGTTCGCTATCTCCCGGTCGCGCGACTCGCTCGTGACGTCGATCGGGAGAGCGCGACGATCGGTGCCTTTCTCGGTCTCCAAATGCGGCGCGCATCTTTCGTACTTCTCCCTGAACTGAGCGTCGTTCGCGGATATGATGACGTCATCGCGCATCGGGCGACGTGGTTCATCATCCCATCGATAAGCCTGACGCGCCCTTCGAGAGCGGCGATCCACGCGCCCATGCGATGAGGGAAGGGCTGCGGCAACGGCGGTACGCTCGCTACGGTTCCACGGGTGGGTGTTCGTCAGAATCTGGCCTCGAACGCGTCAGGCTCAACAGGCGGCCACGCAGTTCCCCAAGGAGTCGCCGTGCGGGGCTGACGACGAGCATCAACACGAGCACGGCCACACGCAGCGTCAAGAGCGTCACGATCAGCAGGAAGATCGAGATCACACCATAGGCGATCCATGTGCCCCAGGAGGAGCCGTTCTCCATGCGTGCTACGCCTTCGCGACGGTTGAAAGTGCGACTCCCCGAATGCCGGGCTGCGCGGGGAGACGGCCCGGGCAATGGAACCTGCACGAACGAACAGAATTTACTGAAGGCAACGTG
>JBEBIR010000676.1:0-2388 GCA_040080315.1 Gemmatimonas sp. | reverse complement strand
CTCGATGTCGACGCCAGCGCCTACCTGCCGCTCGATACCAAGAGCGAGAACTTTGACAACATCGCTGACGTGCAACTGCTGTCGCCGATGCTGCTGGACGGATATCTGCGCGCGGCGAGTGACATCAGCTGGCTCGCGCTGGGCAACGCGAAGGCGACCGCAGCCTCGCACACGTACACGATGCCCAAGCTGGCGTCGCAGGTGGAGCACGTGGACGGCGCGCCCTTCGGCACGCGCGGCGGCATGTCGGTTATCCACACGTTTCCTGCCGACGGCGACTATCGCTTCAACGTCAACTTCTTTCACGAAACGACGGGCGCGTTCGCCGGAGGCCTCGCGCGCGGGGAGCGCATCGAGATTTCCATTGACGGCGAGCGCGCGGCGCTGCTCGATATCGATCGCTTCATGACGGCCTCCGATCCCAACGGCGTTGGGATGGCGACGGAATCCGTACGCATCACGGCCGGTCCGCACCGCATCTCGGCCGCGTTCATTCCTCCGGGTTTTCAAGGCGTCGCGCAGGACCTGATCTCGCCGCTCAAGTATTCGTTGAGCAGTACATCCAATGCGACCGCGTACGGTTTCTCGCAGGTCCCGCACCTGCGCGAGTTCACCGTGAAGGGTCCGCTCGCGGTGACCGGCGTGTCGGAAACCAGCACACGGCGTCGCATCTTCACCTGCCACGCGACGTCTGGGCCGTCTGGCCGCGCGTGTGCTGCGTCGATCATCGACCGGATGGGCGTTGACGCGTATCGGCGCCCGCTCTCGGCCGAAGACCGCAACGGGTTGCTGTCGCTGTACGACGCGGGGAGCGGGAACGGTGCCGGGTTTGAAGCTGGTGTGCGCTCGGTCATCGAAGGGCTGTTGGCCAGCCCCGACTTCGTGCGCCGGTTTGAGCGCGCGCCAGCAGAGGCGGCGGCGGGCGGAACGTACCGACTGCGCGACATCGATCTGGCCACGCGTCTCGCGTTCTTCCTGTGGTCGGCACCGCCCGACCGGGCGCTCATCGACCTCGCGTCACACAATCGGTTGTCGCAACCAGCGATACTGGAACGCGAAGTGCGTCGCATGCTGGCCGATCCGCGCGCCAGTACGCTCGCCACCCGGTTCGCCTCACAGTGGTTGCGGTTGGCCGACCTCGACGCGGTGCAGCCTGATATCCGGCAGTATCCCGACTTCGACGAACAGTTGCGTGCCGCGATGCGGCGTGAAACGGAGCTGTTCTTCGACGATCTGGTCAAACGCGACCGCAGTCTGCTCGATTTCTATCGCGCCGACTACACGTTCGTCAACGAACAATTGGCTCGGCACTACGGCATACCGAATGTCGCGGGCAGTACGTTCCGGCGCGTGAAGTATCCCGACAGTACTCGGCGCGGCATTCTCGCACATGCGAGCGTGCTGACGCTGACGTCGCACGCCTCGCGCACGTCGGCGGTGGAGCGGGGGAAATGGGTGATGGAAGTCCTGCTCAACAGTCCGCCGCCGCCGCCGCCGCCCGGCGTTCCTGATCTCGAAGCCACGCCTGGGGCCAGCGGGGGACGCAACCTTACGGTGCGCGAGCGCATGGAGGAGCATCGTAAGAGCCCCGCGTGCGCGTCATGCCACAAGATGATGGATCCGATCGGTCTGGCGATGGAGAATTTCGATGTCACCGGTCGTTGGCGTCTGCGCGACAACGGCATGCCGATTGATTCGCGCGGCGAGCTGTGGGATGGATCGAAGGCGCACAGCCTCCCAGCCCTGCAGTCGGCGTTGCTCAAGCGGCAGGAAACGCTGCTGCGCACGTTTACGCAGAACCTGATGGCGTATGCCATCGGGCGACGCGTCGAGTCGTATGACCAGCCGACCGTGCGCAACATCGTGCGCGACGCCGGACAGAAGAACAATCAGATGTCGGCATTCATTCTCGGCGTGGTGCGCAGTCCCGCATTCCAGATGCAGCGTGTCGACGAGCCAAGCAAGGCGGCGCCGCAGCCGTCATCCCCTTCGCGTTAAGGACTCACCTATGGCGATCATCACGCGGCATGCGCTCGACCGCCGCACGTTTCTCCAGGGACTCGGGGCGATGGTGGCCCTGCCGTACCTCGACGTCATGCAACCTGTGGGACGCATGGGCGTCGCCAGCGCCGCGCCGGCGGATCCGACACGCATGCTCTTCATGGAGATGGTGCATGGCGCCGCGGGGTGCAGCCCGTTCGGCCTCAGCGAACACCTGTGGGCGCCCGCCGGAATCGGTTCGACGTTCGACCTGAGCGCGACCTCGCTGTCGCCGCTCGAGCCGTGGCGAAAGTACCTCAGCATTATCAGCAACACCGACGTGCGGATGGCCGAGGCCTACAAGGCGGAAGAGATTGGTGGTGATCACTTCCGATCGAGCGCCGTGTT
>JBEBIR010000675.1:0-2397 GCA_040080315.1 Gemmatimonas sp. | reverse complement strand
CCCGTGGGGTCGCGCCCTTCGCGTTGCAACGATACCGAAAAATCAGTCGCCGAAAACCACGGCGTCCTTGTCGGCCTTCTGACTGCCGTACGTCACCGAGGCCGGCGGCACTTCGGCGCCGAGACGAGTGGCAATCGCCACGCCGCCAAAGGTCAGAAAGGTGCAAACGATAACCATCACCGCGCGATTGATGACCTTCATCGTATGCGCGTCATGCTGGTCATCACAAAGCTGGTTCCACATAAGTAAGGATCGTTGAGAGTCGAGTTTTTTGAATCGGGAGTAACGTTGTCCAATATCGACGGGGTGAGCGAATTCCTGCAGTCCCGGGTCCGGAAATACTGCGATTTTCTACAGACTGGAATGAAACTCAGCGGCCCTTCAGCGAGTCGAGCGTCGCGGCGAGTTCGGATCCAATCGCCTCGGTGAAACGTCCGTCCGCACGCCACAACACACGTCCGTCGCGCGCGACGACAAGCGCGCATATGCGACCTTCTGTCGCAATCTCCAGCGCCTTCTTGAACGGCGACTTGTCGATATAGAGCGTGATGGTCACCTCGCGCGTGGCTTTGTCGGGGATTCCCCGCGCCATGCCGCCATCGATAAAGCGGCGGACCATTCGGTACGACCGATTGAGCGTTGGCAATTCGTACACGCGGATTCCGCGTTCCGCGAGACGCTGCGCGCGCAGAAACGGCAGCCACGTCTCCACATCGACCTGCTGCTCGCGACGAAACGCGACGAGGACCACGTTGTACTCCGACTCAAAGTCGGCCGGCAGCGAGAATCGTCGGCCTTCGAGGTTGGCCCCCTCCACGCGAGGGAACTGCCGAGTGGAGTCGTGCACGACCCCGCTCGTCTCGCGCGTGTGGGCTGTCGGCGTGTCGTACACGAGCATCGTCGCGAGCAGCAGACCACGCAGCATTACTTGGCCGCTGGCGGAAGCACGACCGTGTCGATCACGTGGATCACGCCGTTCGAGCCGACGACGTCAGCCAACGTGACCTGCGCGTTGTTCACGTACACCTTGCCACCCTTCACCGTAATCGCGAGCGTCGCGCCGTTGAGAGTCGCCGGCTTTGCGCCATTGCCCTTGATCACGTCGGCCGCCATCACTTTGCCCGACACGACATGGTACGTCAGGATCGACGCGAGCTTCTTGGGGTCCTTCAGCAATGCGTCGACCGTGCCGGCCGGGAGCTTCGCAAACGCGGCATCGGTCGGCGCGAACACTGTGAACGGTCCTTTTCCAGAGAGCGCACCAACCAGGTCGGCGGCCTTGAGCGCGGCGACGAGGGTCTTGAACGAGCCATTCTCCACCGCGACGTCGACGATGGTCTTGTCCATCTTCATCGCGCTGTGATCGGCCATCTGCGCGCCAGCGGCGGTCGTTGAGAGCATCAGTCCTGTAAGCGAAAGCACTGCCATCTTCATGCTGAACATGTGGGTCACCAGTGTGTTGTTGTCCAGAGAATGTCCAACTTCGGTTGGCAATAATCACCTATAATTCTTAGTTTGTCAAGCTATTGTCTAAGTATATACCTTGACAACACTTAGACAATGATCGATACTTTGGCATGCCAAAACAGACCGAGCAGCCCCCCAAAGCCAGCCGCAATGGCCACCCGATCGCCATCGTCGCGGAGCGGACCGGACTGTCCCGAGACGTCTTGCGTGTCTGGGAGCGGCGCTATGCCGCCGTCGAACCCATGCGCTCGCCAGGCGGGCAGCGACTGTACTCCAATGAGCACATCGACCGATTTCGTCTGCTGGCGGCGGTCACGCGCCACGGTCGCAACATCAGCCTCGTCGCGGGACTGCCAAACGATGTGCTTCAGCAGCTCGTCGCCGAGGATGAAGCAGAGCGCCCTGCCCGGCCGGCCGATTCCGATTCCGAACATGCGGATCTCGCTGACGCCGCGCTGCAACACACGCGCGCACTCGACGCATCAGGGCTCGACCGGGAACTTCGCCGGACGATCGCACGGCATGGGATGCCCGTCTTCCTGGAGGACGTCGTTCCAACACTGATGCATCGTGTTGGCGACGAGTGGGCCGCAGGACGACTGAGCATCGCGCATGAACATCTCGCGTCGGCGGCCATACTCGCGCTCATCCTCGAGGCCATGCGCTCGGTGCCCGAGGTACCCGGTGCACCCAAGCTGCTCGTGGCGACGCCAGCGACTGAGCGTCACGCCGTTGGCGCCGCGCTCGCCGCCGCCGCTGCCGCCCTCGACGGATGGACGATCATTTACCTTGGCGTTGATGTACCAGCCGATGACATCGTGGCGGCCGCGTCGGCCAGCGGCGCAACGGCCGTCGCATTGAGTGTCGTGCACACCGAGGACACCACCATCGTGATGCGCGAGCTCCACGCCGTGCGCACCATTTTGGATA
>JBEBIR010000674.1:0-2406 GCA_040080315.1 Gemmatimonas sp. | reverse complement strand
CTGACTGACCTCGACGAGCGCGGCATCGTGCGCATTGGTGCGCATGTGAAGCCGGGCGATATCCTCGTCGGCAAGATCACGCCGAAGGGCGAGACCGAGCTGTCGCCGGAAGAAAAGTTGCTCACGGCCATCTTCGGCGAAAAGGCGAAGGACGTGAAGGACTCGTCGCTCAAGGTGTCGCCGGGTATGGAAGGCGTGGTTATCGACGTGAAGATCTTCTCACGTGTCGAAGACCAGGTGGTCGAGAAGGATCGCGGCGAGCGCATCGGTGATGTGCGTCGTCTCGAGGGCGAGGAAAAGATCCGCGTCAACGAAGTGCGCGACATCGAACTGTCAGCGCTGCTCGAGGGCGAGAAGATCGCGCTGGCGCTCAAGGCCGGTACGGTGGAAGAGGCAATTCCGGCGGGCACCACGCTCACCAGAGAGCTCTTGTCCACCACGCGATTCGCCACGCTTGATCTCAAGACGTTCCGCGTCGAAAGCAAGAAGGCGAACGACCGTGTGCGTGAAATCATCGACGCGGGCAACGAGGAAAAGGCCCGCATCGAAGAGCGCGCTGAAGAGCGCATCGACCGCATTCTGCAGCCGGACGAGTTGCCGCCGGGTGTGATCCAGTTGGTGAAGGTGTATCTGGCCGAGAAGCGCAAGATCTCGGTCGGTGACAAGATGGCCGGCCGTCACGGCAACAAGGGTATCGTGGCGCGTATCGTCCCCGAGGAAGACATGCCGTTCATGCCGGACGGTCGTCCGGTGGACATCGTGCTCAACCCGCTGGGCGTGCCGTCGCGCATGAACGTTGGACAGATTCTCGAAACCCATCTTGGATGGGCCGCGCGTCTGCTCAACTTCTACGCCAAGACGCCGGTGTTCGAGGGCGCGAACGAGCGCGAGATCGGTTTGCTGATGAAGCTGGCCGGTGTGCGCTGGGCGCGCGAAACGCTGTCCCTTGGTGATGGCTCATCCGACGCGACGCCACAGGATGTGCGCCATCTGCTGTCCGATGTGAAGCCCGACCGCCGGTTGCCGGACAAGGTCGAGTTGCTGCACCACGCGACGTTGAACGATCTGGGTGGTCGCGGCATGTCGGCGGAAACGAAGGCGCTGTACAACCGCACACGCGACTTCCTCACGCAGTCGGCGAAAACGCTGGCGGAGCGCGAGATCGCTGCGGTGAATGCGGTGCTCGGGATGCATAAGGACAACGAGAGCGAATTGCCCGGTGATCGTTCGAAGGCGATTGCGATTCTCGAGGCCGAAGCGGCGATGAGCCCGACGGAAACGTTGCAGCGTATCGGGCAACCGGCGCTGGCGGCGATGCTGGGATCGAAGAGCGAGAGCGATGTCGAGGCGGCGAGTTCGGAACTCATCCGACTGGCCGGATTGACGCCCGCGGGCAAAGTGCAACTGCGCGATGGTCGGACCGGTGAGACGTTCCAGGCGCCGGTCACGGTCGGCGAGATCTACATCCTGAAGCTGTCGCACTTGGTCGACGACAAGATTCACGCGCGTTCCATCGGACCGTACTCGCTGGTGACGCAACAGCCGCTGGCCGGCAAGGCGCAGTTCGGCGGGCAGCGTTTCGGAGAAATGGAAGTGTGGGCGTTGGAGGCATACGGCGCCGCGCACACGCTGCAGGAAATTCTCACCGTCAAGTCGGACGACGTGAACGGCCGAAGCCGCGTCTACGAAGCGATCGTGAAGGGTCAGAATCTTCCGGAGCCCGGTATTCCGGAATCGTTCAACGTGCTGGTGAAGGAACTGCAGGCGCTGGGCATCAAGGTGACGCTCGGCTCCACCGATGGAAA
This sequence comes from Gemmatimonas sp., assembly GCA_040080315.1. Lineage (GTDB taxonomy): Bacteria > Gemmatimonadota > Gemmatimonadetes > Gemmatimonadales > Gemmatimonadaceae > Gemmatimonas. The sequence continues at coordinate 601 of JBEBIR010000674.1, read as the reverse complement.
CGGTGTCGACATTCTCGACGGCAGCGGAAACGGCAACGGCGGAGAGGTATAAGTCATGATCGATTTCCGCAGCTCGCGCGAAGCGCGCGCGTCCGCGTTTGACTACATGTCCGTGCGTATCGCCTCACCTGAGGAGATCCGCGGACCGAAAGACCCCAAGGAGCGCGAGCGGCTGGAGATGGCCGGTCTGCGCACCTGGTGGTCGTGGGGCGAAGTCACCAAGCCCGAAACCATCAACTACCGCTCGTTCAAGCCGGAAAAGGACGGGTTGTTCTGCGAGCGCATCTTCGGTCCGGTCAAGGACTGGGAATGCCATTGCGGCAAGTACAAGCGCATCCGCTATCGCGGCGTGATCTGCGATCGCTGCGGCGTGGAAGTCACGCTCAGCAAGGTGCGGCGCGAGCGCATGGGTCATATCGAACTCGCCGTGCCGGTTGCGCACATCTGGTTCTTCAAGACCCTGCCCAGCCCGATGGGCAATCTGCTCGACGTCACGCTGCGTGATCTCGAGAAGGTCATCTACTACAGCAACTACATCGTCATCGATCCGGGCTCGCAGGATGTGCGCGAGCGCCAGTTGCTGGACGAAGACGAATACCTC
>JBEBIR010000673.1:0-2410 GCA_040080315.1 Gemmatimonas sp. | reverse complement strand
CCCAACCACACCTTCTACTTCAGCCTGGACGACGGCAGCCGCGTCATCGACGCCAAGGTGGGCGGCAACGCGGCGCGCTGGATCAACCACGCCTGCGAACCCAACTGCAAGGCCGAAGAGGGCGAAGGCCGCGTGTTCATCAAGGCGCTGCGCAAGTTGAAGCCCGGCGAAGAACTCTTCTACGACTACGGCCTGGTCATCGACGAACGCTACACGGCCAAGCTGAAGAAAGAGTACGAATGCCGCTGCGGCAGCCCGCGTTGCCGCCGCACCATGCTGGCGCCCAAGGGCTAGCACCGACGATGAGTGCAGCCCACCCCCACTGGGGCGCAGAAGCGCTGTGGCAGCGCCTGGAGCCGCTGCTGCCTGGGCTGTCGGTGGAGGTGCTGGCGCGTGCCGAGTCGACCAACACATTGCTGCTGGACCGTGCACGCGCGCACAGCGGGCAGCCCGACGCGCCCGTCACCCGGCCGGGTGAGCTTGACGCCATCGGCCAAGCCGAGGCCACGCCGCTGGGCCGCCGCGGTGCTGACGTGCACCCTTGCCTGCTGGTGGCCGAACACCAGACCCGCGGCCGTGGTCGCCTGGGCCGCGACTGGGTGGCCGAGGCGCAGGGGATCCGCCTGCTGTACACGTGGAACGAGCAGCGATATCTGGTGGCGCAGGACAACGAGTCGCCGACGCTCAAGCTGATGATCCGCAAGTGGGTGGATAAAGTTGGACCGCGCGATCCCGACGCGCCGACCAGCATGCGGCATATGAAGCGACGGGCGACCGATCGCGCATACGGATCGTTCGATGGCGAGTCACCGGCGCGCGATGCGCTGGAGCGGTTGCTTCGGCTTCAGGTGGAGCGCGGTGCCGCCGACTTGCACCTGCGCACGGGCGAGCCGCCCATCCTTCGGTTGGGTGGAGACTTGGCGCGCGTCGACGGAGAGGCGGCGCTGGAGAGCGAGGCCATTGCCGGCATGCTCTGGGCCATCATGCCCGACAAGAACAAGGGCGAATTTGATGAGAACTGGGATACCGATTTCGCCTATGAAATTTCCGGCGTCTCGCGCTTTCGCGTGAACGTGTTGCGGGATCGGCACGGGGTAGCCTCGGTGATTCGGACGATCGCCACCGGGACGGTCACGGTCGAGCAGATGGGGATCACGCCGGAAGTGCAGGCCCTGTGCAACCTCACCAAAGGCTTGGTGCTGGTGACCGGGCCGACCGGCTCCGGCAAGTCGACCACACTGTGCGCGCTGGTCGACCTGATCAACCGCACGCGCTCGGACCATATCATTACGATCGAAGATCCGATCGAGTTCGTCCATCAAAGCAAAAAGTGCCTGATCACGCAACGACAGGTCGGTGTGCATACGCAGTCGTTCAAGAGTGCGCTGCGGGCGGCGTTGCGCGAAGATCCGGATATCGTGCTGGTGGGCGAATTGCGCGACCTTGAGACAATTGCCATTGCCATCGAGACGGCGGAGACGGGTCATCTGGTGTTCGGTACGCTGCACACGTCGACGGCGGCATCGACGATCAACCGTGTCGTCGATCAGTTTCCGGCTGACCGTCAGGAACAGATCCGCATCATGCTGGCCGAATCCCTGAAGGGTGTCATTTCGCAGACGTTGTGCAAGAAGATTGGCGGGGGTCGGGTGGCGGCCCGCGAAATCCTGCTGGTGAACAAGGCGGTCAGTTCCATGATCCGCGAAGGCAAGACCATGCAGATTCCCAATATCATCCAGACGCAACGCAAAATGGGAATGGAGACGTTGAATGACGCGTTGTTGACGCTGGTGAAGACCCGCCAGGTCGAGCCAGAGGAGGCGTACGTGCGGTCGGTGGAGAAGAAGGACATGGCGGTCAAACTGCGAGGCATTGGCTACCCCATCGAGGTGGCCGGAAGCGAGGAATAGCGAGATATTTCGAGGACCTTCCCTCCACACAGGAACGTCCTCGCCATGTCCAGTCAATTGCACGTCTCGCGTTACGCGAGAATCGTGCTGTGGGGTGCCGCGATTGGCGCCTCGTATCCGGTGCAAGCGCTTGACGCGCAGCCCGTCGCCGCGACCCCCACTGCTCCCGGACGCGCGATTCGCCGGGACATTCCACTCACCAACGCGATCAAGCGCGCGTTTGCCGCCGGCACGCGCGATTCCACTGGCCGTCCTGGACGCGCCTACTGGAAACTGCGCACGGACTATCGCATTGACGTGGCGCTCGAGCCGTCCACGCAACGTCTTACCGGCACGGCGCGCATCACCATCCATAACACCAGTCCCGATGCGCTGACCGAAATTCGGCTGCGACTCGATCCCAATCACTTTCTCGGCAATGCGCCGCATGCCGCGCCGTGGGTTCCGGCCGAGGTGACCGACGGCATGGTGATCACGCGTTTGGTGGTGGATGGCAAGGC
>JBEBIR010000073.1:0-10738 GCA_040080315.1 Gemmatimonas sp. | reverse complement strand
CGGTGCGCAACAACCGACTCGACGAAGAGGACATCGATCTGGACGGCCAGCTCAATCTGCCGTCTGCCAGCGTGGACAACGAACAGATCCGGCGATTCGCCGTGGACCTGAGCGACAAGCGCCATTGGACGCGCGTGGGCAAGTGCTTCGCACAGTCCGACTCGTCCGGAGGCACGATTGTCGCCGACAGCGTGTGTTGGGTTCAGGTGCGACTCAACTGGCGGGCGCCGCTTGAGGAGCTGAACAATCCCAACGAGCGGCGCATGCGGGCGATGCGTGTGACCATGGTCTCAAGCGCGCAGTCGTTGGACGACGATTTTGTGCGCATCGCGTTCGCAAAGTTCAGACTGGTCGGCGCACCATGGCTCAAGCGTGCCGATCGACCCATCAGCGGCGCGGCCGGTGATTCAACGGCGCTCACCGGTGGGTATGTGATTGCCAGCGTCGTGGGGACGCTCGACTCGTCGGCTGTGCTGCCCTATTCGCCGCCGCCCGGGGTCGTGGAAGCGCCCGAGAATCGACTGTCGGGCTACGAGAACACTCGCATTCAGATCAATGAGCGAGCGTTGCGGTTGCAGACCGGTATTCCCGGCCAGCAGTTCCGCACGTTCGATCGGGCGGAGGCGTTCTTTCGCTTCCCCGAGGGCACCAAGTCGTTCATGGGCTACAAGACGTTGCGGCTGTGGATGCGCGGTCGCGGCAACGGCTGGGGACCATCGGGTGAACTGAATGGCTATGTGAAGATCGGGCGCGACGAGCACAACTTCTATATGTATCGCACGCCGGTCAACGAAGGGCCCGCGCAGAGTGCCTGGGATCCGGAAGTGCGCGTCGACCTGACGCGGTTTCAGTTCCTCCGCGCGCAGTTGGAAAACAATTTCCTCAAAGGTTCGGCCGACTCGCTCGCGTGCAGCGGGACGGATCTTGAACTGATCCGACGATCCGGCGTTCCGCGCGGACTTACCGTGCGACGCTATGCGGTGTGTCAGGACGGATACATCGTGTATAGCAGCGATCCCAGCGTGACACCGCCGAATCTGGCCGGTGTGCAGGAGCTCGCGGTCGGGCTCGTGCGCATCGACAGTGTGCCCCGCGGCGGATCGGGCATTCTGGCCAACGACACACTCGAGCTCTGGGTCAACGACATCCGCCTTGGCGATGTGGTGGATGCGATGGGCTTCGCCGGTGAAGTGGGGATGTCGATGAACGCCGGCGATCTGGCCGACTTCCGTGTCAACATGAGTCGACGCGATCCCAATTTCCGTCAGCTCGGCGAGACCCCCAGCTTCCTGACAACGACCGGTGTGAACATTGGCACCACGCTGCATCTCGAGCGCATGCTTCCCGCGAAGCTGGGCATTGTGATGCCGTTCAACGTCGACTACGCGGGGGCAGGCATTGATCAGCTGTTCATCAATCGTTCGGACGTTCGCGCCAGCGGCATTGATGGTCTGCGAAATCCGCGCGATCGACGGATGAACTACTCCGTCGCGCTGCGACGGGCGGCCCCGGTGTCGCGCGGCTGGTACGCCCCCGTGCTCAACGGACTTTCGCTGGCCGGTAACTGGTCGACCGGTGAATCCCAAAGTTCCTTCCAAACGGGCAGTCAGTCCAGCTATGTCATGGGCGCGACGCTCGATCTGAGCGGTGATTCCCGCGACGGGCGTTTGCCGCGGATCGTTGACCGACTCTTTGGCATCCTTCCACGATTCCTGCGCGAAAGCGAAACCGTGAAGGGACTGCGGACGCAGAACTACCGTTGGCAACCCACGCAGTTCCGCCTCACCAGTTCACTGGCGCGCAATGCCAATTCCAGCACCAGCTTCACCAAGGCGGCGACCGCGCTGTCCGACACTGGGCGTGTGATCACCGGTCTCAACCACGCGTGGGTGAATGCGGCGCGCCTGGAGTTTCGTCCAACCATCGGACTCACCGGCAGCATAGACGCGCGGCAGGTGCTCGACTTGCGCGACTATCGTGACCTGGTACTTGGTACCGACAGCACCGACCGTCGTCAGGCGGCCGCGGCGGAGCGGTTGCGCTTTCTGGGTGCGTCGGTCGGACTCGAGCAGGAGCGCACACTTGTCAGCGGAATCCTGTTTCAACCACAGGTGACGTCCTGGCTGCAGCCGCGACTCGATTTCCGTTCCACGTTTCGCCTGTCCAAGGACGCCAACGCGCGGGCGCTTTTGCGCGAAGGCGATTCCACCGGCGCATTTCGTCTACCGCAGCGACTTGGAGCGGTGCAGAGCATCACGGCGGGAAGCCAACTGCAATTGGGGCGCCTGCTCATGTCGCGCAGCCGAGAGACGTCCTGGATTCACCGAGTAGGGAAGATGATCGCGCCGGCCGATGTCACATGGCAGCGCGACATCACGTCGAACTACGACAATACGGTATACGATCCCGGACTTGGCTATCAGCTGGGTCTGGGCGGCATTGAGTCATTCCGCGGACTCAATCGCAATCGCCTCGCCACCACGGCCGGCCGCGTGCAGAGTTTCAGCGCGATCGGTGCGGTGAATTTGCCGCTGTCGATCAATCTCCAATCGCGATTCGAGCGTGGGATGACCGAGACGTGGACGCGGCGCGTGCTGGACGGATTCCAGGCGCTGATCACCAGTGAGCGTCGCACGTACCCCGACCTGAGCGTGCGGTGGAGCTGGCGGCCGACCCGGATCACCAAGGTGATCTCGATGGTGACGTTCAATGGTCGATACATGGTGAGTGAACAGGAAACGATCGTCCCGAACGAAACCGGCGGGCTGGCTGACCGGAGTCGGACCTCATCGCGCCGCCTCGAACCGCTGTCCTCCTCCATCACCTGGGCGTTTCTGGGCAACCTCACGACGAACGCCTCGTACGGTCGCACTCATAGCGAAGAAGCGCGTCCGGGTTCACTGACCACTAGCGAGACGAAGAAAAAGTCGTTCGACCTTGCCCGCAACCTGCCGCTGCCCAAGAAGTGGAATACGCGCACCGGCAAGTTGCGCACGCGCCTGTCGTATCAATCGGAGGAAACGGTGGCGACGGTGGGCGGCTCTACGGCGGCGGCGCTGGCCACCGAGCCGACGTTTTCGGTGCTCACCAACAACGGACGCCGCGCGCTGAATGTGAACGCCGACACGGATTTGACGGAGTTGCTCACCTTCAGCATGACCGGATCGCACATCCTCACGTTCGATCGCAACTACAATCGGCGGCTGTCGAATCTGGTCGTGAGTGTGATTTTCCAACTGCGATTCTTTGCGGGGGAGTTGCGGTAGGTATTGATGCGCGGCGACGTGCTGAGAATCGTTCTTGAACACAAAGGTCACGAAGGACGCGAAGAAATGCTTTTCAAACAAAAGGATGTTCTTGGTGTCCTTCGTGACCCTTGTGGTTCATAGGGTGTTTGACCCGCGCGCCAGTTCGGTCACGAAATACCCCGAGCCTGCCTGCAATGAAACGGTGACGGAGCTCTGCCCACTCCGCGCTATTGTGCGCGATGCCTACGGTCGCCGAACGCAACGCCCTGCTGTTCCTTGCCGCCGTCGCCCTTATCGGCGGTGGCGCTCGGGTGGTCGGCACGTCGCGATTCACCCGCGAGATCGAGGGCGCTGAGCATCTGCCCGGCGGACGGTCGGGCGGGTCCATCGGCGCGCGCGCCCTCGCGTCACAGATCGCCGCGGTTGACTCCGCTCGGCAGGCAAGAAACAACCGCCCAGCGCGCGCGACCAGTCCTCGTCGCAGTCGACGGGAGCCCGATTCCAGTTCCGAGGCCGACCTGCCGAAAATCCTCAACAGGACAGTATCACCGCGTCCGCCGCTGCTGGTGGATGTGAACCGCGCCACGCAGGCGGATCTCGAACGGCTCCCACGGGTCGGCCCGGCCCTCGCCAGTCGCATCATCAGCTGGCGGGAACAACACGGCCCGTACCGCTCCCTCGAAGACCTCCGTCACGTGCGCGGCATCGGACCCGCCACGGTCGCCTTGTTGGCGCCTGCGGTGACGTTTTGATGCTGGCACCGTCCATTTCAGTGTGAGGCGTTCTCTACGTCTCATGACACCGCCCATCTCATGCGCTGACGATCCCTACATAGTATGGCTGCTCCCGCCGCTCCTCTCCAGAATCGGGCCACCGAACGGCTCGGCGATCTTCTCGTGCGCGAGGGGCTGCTCACGCGTGAGCAGTTGGCAAAAGCGCTGCAAGAGCAGGCGCAGAACCCGGGTCAACGCCTTGGGTTGACGGTGGTCAAGATGGGCATGGTCCCGGAGACCGAAGTGGTGCGCATGCTGGCGCGCCAATACCGGATGCCGGCCGTCGACTTGTCGCGATTTGAGATTGACACTCGGCTGCTCAAGCTCATTCCCGCTGAACTCGCCTCGAAGCACACCGTGCTTCCGCTGAAGCGCGACGGGCGGCAACTGACAGTGGCGATTGCCGACCCCACCGCGATGGGCGTGGTTGACGACCTCAAGTTCATTACGCGCTACGACATCGTCCCCGTGCTGGCCGGTGAATTCTCGATGCGTTCGGCCATCGAGAAACACTACGAAGCGAATGAGATTCAGATGCAGTCGCTGCTGCAGGACATCGCAGCGGACGATGACGATGTGGAAGTCCTGGAGACCCAGGATGACGTCGTTGACGCCAACGTGCTGGCGGCGCAGGTCGACGAAGCGCCTGTCGTCAAGCTGATCAACGCGATTCTGACGAACGCCGTGAACAAGGGCGCGTCGGACATTCACTTCGAGTGCTTTGAACACGAGTTGCGCGTACGTTATCGCATTGACGGCGCGCTGAGCGAAGTCATGAAGCCGCCGCTCAAGATGCGCGCGGCGCTCATCTCGCGTTTCAAGATCATGGCGCAGCTCAACATCGCCGAACGACGCGTGCCGCAGGACGGGCGCATCAAGCTGAAGGTCGGCAAGAAGGTCATCGACTTCCGTGTCAGCTCGCTGCCCACGCTGTTTGGTGAAAAGATCGTGCTGCGAATTCTCGACAAGGGCAACCTGACCCTGGAACTCGAGAAGTTCGGTATCGAACCGCGCGCCGAACGCGAACTGATGGAGGCCATCTCCAATCCGTACGGCATGGTGCTGGTGACCGGCCCGACCGGATCTGGCAAGACGACCACGCTGTATTCGGCGCTGTCGAAGATCAACAACGGCGACGTCAACATCATGACGGCGGAAGATCCGGTCGAATACAACCTGTTCGGCATCAATCAGGTGCAGGTGCGCACGGAGATTGGCATGACGTTCGCCGCGGCGCTGAAAGCGTTTCTGCGGCAAGACCCCAACGTCATCATGGTTGGCGAAATCCGTGACCTCGAGACGGGTGGCATCGCCATCAAGGCGGCGCTCACCGGCCACATGGTCATGAGCACGCTGCACACGAACTCGGCACCCGAAACGATTACCCGCTTGCTGGACATGGGGCTGGAGCCGTTCAACGTGGCGTCGGCACTCAATCTCATTCTCGCGCAGCGCCTGGTGCGTCGGGTCTGCTCAAACTGCAAGGTGAAGTACGAACCGGACGATGCCGAACTGGCGGGCGCGAAGGTGAAGCGCACGACCACCCTGCGTGACCTCCGGTTTACCGAAGAAGTGCTGGCCGATGCCAAGGCCGGGGCCACGTCGCACGCGATGCCGTTCCTGAAGGACTTGTCGCTTGAGACGACGATCGGCGAGCTGCCGTTCTTTAAGGGCCACGGGTGCGACGCCTGCGGGGGTACTGGTCTCAAGGGTCGCCAGGGCCTCTATGAGGTCATGTTCCTGACCCCAACCATCAAGAAACTGGTCATGCAGAACTGCGACGTGCAGGTGCTCCGCGAAGGAGCCATCAGCGAGGGGATGCTGACCCTTCGCATGGACGGCTGGCTGAAGGTCCTGAAGGGTGTCACCACGCTCGATCAGGTCATCCGTGAAACATCTAGTTGATCTGGTGTGACGGTGGGTATCCTCGCACTCCCCCGTTCGTCCTAAGCCGGATGAGCCGGGGCCATCCGCGCCCCGTCCCGTCCAACACCCCCCGATGACACCTCCTGTCCAGTCTCCCGTTTCGCTTCGCACGCTGCTCGATGAGATGATCGAGCGCGAGGCGTCCGATTTGCACATCACCGCCGGCGATCGGCCGAAGCTGCGCGTGGACGGCGATATCATCAACGCCACCATCGAGCATGTCCTGACGCCGCGCGACACGCTGCAACTGGCGTACTCCGTGCTGACCGAGAATCAGAAAAAGCGGTTCGAGATGGAGGACGAGTTGGACTTCTCGTTCGGCATCGCGAATCTGTCGCGTTTTCGTGGCAACGTGTTCAAGCAGCGGGGCTGCGTGAGCATGGTGATTCGCCAGATTCCGTTTCAGATCAAGACGTTCGCCGACCTGCAGTTGGCGCCGGTGATTGCGACGTTCGCCGAACGTCCGCGCGGGCTGGTCCTGGTGACGGGGCCGACCGGCTCGGGCAAGAGCACGACGCTGGCCGCGATGATCGACAAGATCAACACGGAGCGTCGCGGCCACATTATCACGGTGGAAGATCCGATCGAGTTCATCCACCGTCATCGCAACTGCATCATCAATCAGCGCGAAGTGGGCGCCGACACCAAGAGCTTTGCCTCGGCGCTCAAGTACGCTCTGCGCGAGGATCCCGACGTCATCCTGATTGGCGAAATGCGCGACCTGGAGACGATCCAGGCGGCGCTGACCATCGCGGAAACGGGTCACCTGGTGTTTGCCACGCTGCACACCAACAGTGCCGCCGAAGCGATCAATCGCATCATCGACGTCTTCCCCGCGCATCAACAGAGTCAGGTGCGCGCGCAGTTGGCGTTCGTGCTGGAAGGCATCATCACGCAGGTGTTGCTGCCCAAGACGTCAGGGAAGGGACGCGCCATGGCCGCCGAGATTCTGGTGGTCACGCCGGCCATTCGCGCGCTCATCCGCGATGACAAGGTGCACCAGATCTATTCGTCGATGCAGTCGGGCAAGAAGTTCGGCATGCAGACGCTGAACGACGCGTTGTATCAGCTGTATGTGACGCGCATCGTGACCGCCGACGAGTGTGTGCGATCCTCGAGTGACCCGAACGAGTTCCTGCGCATGATCGGCAAGGGCCCGGGAGAGGATATCGGGGTGACGGCGGAGCGGCGGTCGACGGAGCGACTGGTAGGAAGTAAAAAGAACTAAGTACTCAGTACTAAGTACTCAGTACTTGGTACCCACCCTCAGGAGTATTCGATGGCAACCTTCACATATACCGCACGCAACGGCAGCGGCGAACTCAAGTCGGCCACGATCGACGCGCCCAGTCGCGACGACGCGGTTGCCCAGTTGCGACGGCAGCGGCTGACCATCATCAAGGTCGACGAATCCAAGTCGACGCCGAAGAAGAGCCTCGGGTCGATCAAGATGCGCGACATCGTGATCTTCACACGGCAGTTCTCGACGATGATCAACGCCGGTCTGCCGTTGGTGCAAGCCCTGGATATTCTCGCGCGGCAGTCCGAGAACAAGGCGCTGCAGTCGGTCGTGCGTGAAGTGGTGTTCGACGTGGAGTCGGGCAACACGGTGGCCGACGCGATGAAGAAGCACCCGAAGGCCTTTTCCGACCTCTACACCAACATGGTGGCGGCCGGCGAAGCGGGTGGTATTCTGGACACCATTCTGAATCGCCTCGCCATCTTCATGGAGAAGAACGACGCGCTCGTGCGCAAAGTGAAGGGCGCGATGATCTATCCGACCGTCATCATGTGCGTGGCGGCGCTCTGCGTGTTGATCTTGCTGTGGAAGGTGATCCCCGTGTTTGCCAGCATGTTCGGCAGCGTGGGCATGACGCTGCCGTTGCCGACGCGCGTGGTCATCGGCATGTCGGGCTTCCTCAACACCTATTGGTGGGCGTGCATGCTCGCCATCGCCGGCTTCGGTTACTTCATCAAGCAGTATTACGCGACCAGCAACGGACAGCTGGTGATCGATCGCTTCCTGTTGCACGTGCCGGTGCTGGGCGACGTGTTGCGCAAATCGGCAGTGTCGCGCTTTACGCGCACACTGGGCACACTGATTTCGTCCGGCGTCAGCATTCTCGATGGTCTGGAAATCACGGCACGGACCTCGGGCAACCGCGTGGTGCAGGACGCCATCATGGGATCCCGCGCCAGTATCGCCGGTGGCGAAACCATTGCCGGACCACTGCAGAAGTCGAACGTATTCCCGCCGATGGTGATCAGCATGATCGCCGTGGGTGAACAGACGGGTGGGCTGGACGAGATGCTCACCAAGATTGCCGACTTCTATGATGACGAAGTCGACGCGGCGGTGAGCGCCCTGCTGTCCCTGCTGGAGCCGATCATGATCGTGTTCCTCGGCGTGGTGGTCGGTGGCATGATCGTCGCCATGTACCTGCCGATCTTCGACATGGTGAATGCGGTGAAGTAGGGGCGGTGTCCGGACGAGCAAGGCGGCCATTCCCGAGAGGGAGTGGCCGCCTTGCTCGTTGGTGACCGACACGCGAGCTACGGTCGGATATTACCCTACCAATTCATGAGGAATCTGCTGATGTCGAGAGGGACACCCCGGACCTACCCTTTCCTCGTGAAGGCCTGTCGGTCACAATTGGTCGTGGCCGCTTACACCGCTGACTCTGGTTCTTGGTGAAACTCCGCCGGACGACCGCCCTGTTGTCTCTCAGCCTTGTCCTGCAGCCGTTTCTGCTGGCAAGTCTGAGCGGCTGCGCCACGCCAGCGATCGCGGACCGTGTCGCGTCCGAGGCGCGCGCGCCGCACGTCATGGCGTCGATGACTGGTGGCGGTGCGATGCACATGGACATGCACATGGACATGAGCGCGCCCGCACCCACCGAGTCGTCGTCTGCCCCAGAGCCGTTGCGCGACTGCGAAACCGACGACACGAATCCGCCATGTGACCGACCGGGCATGCCGGTTGACTGTGCCGCGATGAGCGCCTGTGGGTCGCCGCCGCTGGTGATGGTCGCGCTCGCGTCGACGTCTGACGTCGCCACGCTGCTTGACCGCACGCCCGCACCCCTCGCGTTGCGCGCGGGCATCGCCGCCTCGCCCGAGTCGCCCCCTCCGCGAGTCTAGCCTCACTCGCGTTGTGCTCCTCACCGCCAATGCCGGTGAGTCGAGCGAAGTCATTCGTGTTCGGCGAGCTCGCCGAACACAATTCACGGGGCGTCACCATCATGTGTATCCTGAAGCTACGTGTCGCACGTCGCCGTATCGGCGCGTACGGCCGCGAAGCCGTTGTGCTGCTCTCCAGCGCATCGCTGTTGTCGACCATCGTCACGACGACCGCAGCGCAAGTTCGCCCACCGGTCACGAGCGAATCGCGCCTGATGCTGGGTGACCTGTATGCGCAGATCGCCCAACAGAGTCCGCGAACGGTGGCCGCGCGCGCACTGGCCCAAGCGGCGCAGGCGCGTGTACCCGGCGCGTCCAGACCGCCTGACCCGCAGGTACAGCTGGGCTTCATGAATTATTCGCTTCCGCGACTGGCGCCAATGGCGACCTTGGGCATGACGCAGTTGCAACTCATGCAGATGATCCCGCTCGCGGGAAAGCTCTCCTGGTCGGGACGCGTGGCCGGTGCACAGGCATCGGCGGCCAACGCGCGCGCTGATGACGTGGCGTGGGACGCCCGCACGCAGTCGGCGATGATGTTCTATGAACTCTATGCCACCGATCGCGCGCTCGACGCGGCACGCGAGACGCTTCGCCTGCTGGAAGACATCGCGCGCACGGCGGAGTCGATGTATCGCGTGGGGGAAGGACGTCAGGCCGACGTGCTGCGCGCGCAGGTGGCGCTGGCCAGAATGGAAGAAGACACGCTGCGCATGCATGCCATGCGACAGGCAACAGAAGCGACGATCAACGCCTTGCTCGACCGCGACGCAACGCTGGGCGTCGGCGCACCCGTACTGCCGACATTCCCCGATAGCGTGCCATCTCGCGTGTGGCTCGATTCGATCGCCGTTGGAAGCCGCCCCATGCTACGTGCCGGACTCGACGACGTGCGCGCGGCGGAAGGGTCGGAGCGACTCGCACGGAAGGAGATCATCCCCGATCTCACCGTCGGCGTGCAATACGGACAACAGGGCGGCGACATGGGCGGCACCGAACGGATGGGCAGCCTGATGCTTGGTGTCTCGGTGCCGGTGTTTGCGAGATCGCGTCAGCTCCGTATGCGCGACGAGGCAACGGCCATGCGTCAGATGGCGCAAGCCGATCTGGCCGCCATGCGTGCCGACACACGCGGAAAGATCGGCGCCGCTTACGCTGCGCTGGTTCGCGCGCGCCGACTGGCACACCTCTATCGCACCACCGTGATACCGCAAGCGGAAGCGGCGGCGGCATCAGCGTTGGCGACTTATCGCGTGGGTGGCGCGGACTTCATGACAGTGCTGGACGATCGCATGACGGTCAATCAGTACCGACAGCAACTGCATGCACTCTCGGCGGAGCAGGGCAAGGCGTGGGCCGAGCTCGAGATGCTGGTCGGACGTGATCTTATCAATCCCAACGGCATCGCGAATGACGGCGACGCACCCACAGGAGGTGTACGATGAACGGAGCGCGCTTTCTTCGCATGGCGGCGTATGTCGCGGTGCTCGGCGTGACGATTATCGGTGTGTACGCAGTGACGCGCTCCCGCGCCGAACCCACCACCACCACCGCCGCACCGATGACCGATCACACGGCGATGGCGGGTGGCGCCGCCGCCGCCGCACAACC
>JBEBIR010000672.1:0-2416 GCA_040080315.1 Gemmatimonas sp. | reverse complement strand
GGAATGAGCATGCGCGCGAAGATCGCGACTGCAGCGGATGTGGTGAGTACCAGGCCGACCGCGAGCAGGCCGATCGGGCGACGATTCGCCTTGAATTCGCGCAGCGACGTTGCGAACGCCGCCGCCCACAGAATCGGCGGCAGGAACACGAAGAACACGATGTCTGGGTCGAGCGCCGGCATCGTGACGGTCGGCAGCAGCCCGATGAGAATGCCCGCAAACACCTGCAGCACCGGCGACGGGACGGGCAAACGCCGGCCGAAGGCGGTGAGGGCCACCACCAGTGTGGCAAAGGCCAGCGCGACAAGGACGGGGGAGAACTGGGTGTTCAACGGTGGTTCATGGAGTGCGATAGGGCCTAAGCGTCCCTGTCGAATGCGCGGACGCTTGGCTATGATACGGGTCGTGCGGCGCGCAGGCTACGGCGGCGGCACGTGCGTTGCGGGCGTAATTCAGTTGGTAGAATGCCAGCTTCCCAAGCTGGACGTCGCCGGTTCGAGTCCGGTCGCCCGCTCTGTCATATCCAGATCAGAAAAACGAACCGGCACCGACCATCGGGTGCCGGTTCGTTTTTCGTTGAGGACGGGCAGCGGGAACGCACGCTCGCGCGTAAGCCGACCGGAGGCCCTCCCCACATTTCCTCTGCGAGTTGCACATGAAAACGCCGTGGCTGTCCATCGCTGCCATCACCCTGGTCAGTGTCAATGCGCTCCCTGCCCAGGAGCGGGAAGACCGCACCTTGCTTACCCAGCAGCAGATGACCGCGATCATCAACGAAGTCTCGGGCGAACGCGCGATGCACCACCTGCTTGAACTGGTGCCTTATCAGCGCGTCCGGCCCCCTGAGGAATACAGCGGACCGTTCCGCGAAAGCCGAGTCATCGAGCAGTTTGCGAAATCGTACGGCTACAGCAATGTGGAGACCGTGGTCTACCAACAGGGTGGCATGGCGTGGCAGCCGCAGCAGGGTGAACTCTGGATGACCACACCCAAGCTCACCAAGCTATTCGACGTGCACGACCTGGTGCTGGCGCTCTCGTCGCTCAATGCCAACGGAGATATCAGTGCGGATCTCGTTGATGTCGGCGCCGGACGCGCGCAGGACTTTGACGGCAAGGATGTGAAGGGAAAGTTCGTGCTGTCATGGGGCAGCACCGGTGCCGTCTACTCGCTGGCGATGTTGCGGGGCGCGATCGGCGCGCTGGCGGTGAGCGCCATCGGCTATCAACGCGCGGTTGACTATCCCAACCAGATCGTCAGTGCGATCGTGCAGGCGCAGCCGGGCACCGTCGCCTGGTCGGTCACCCCGGAGGTGCAGCACAACCTTTCGGCACTCCTGGCGCGCGGCGAAAAGATCACCATTCGCAGCATCGTCAAGAGCGTGCAGGTGCCGGCCAAGTCGGAGTACGTCATCGCGCAGATTCCCGGTGATGGTAGCACGACGCAGGAGGTCAACATCAGCGGCCACCTGTACGAGGGCGTCATCAAGCAGGGTGCCAACGACGACAACTCGGGATGCGCGCTGATCCTCGAGATCGGCCGCGCCTACATCAAGCTCATTGCTGAAGGCAAGCTCCCGCGCCCCAAGCGTACCATCAACTTCATGTTCGTTCCCGAGATTGCCGGCACCAACGCGTACTTCCAGGCCAATCCCGAGAAGAAGAAGACCGTCATCGGCACGCTCAACTTCGACATGGAGGGGATCCGCGTCGCCATGAGTCGCAGCTTCTGGGTGTTGCAACGCACGCCGGACACCTTCCCGTCATACCTGAACGACATCGCGCAGAGCATGATGGAGTACATCGCAGACATCTCGCGCGAACGCGTGCGCTTCCGGCGGTCGCTCTCGGGCTACGCACCAACACAGCCGGTGGAATCGGCGCGCGGCAGCAAGGACGCCTTCTACATCAAGATTGACAAGCACTATGGATCGTCCGATCACGTGGCGTACATGGCCAATGGCGTACCCGCCGTCATGTTCATCACCTGGCCGGACATGTGGTACCACTCGTCTGAAGACACGCCCGACAAGCAGGATCCCACGCAGTACAAGCGCGCCGCATCCGTCGGGCTTGGCTCGCTCGCCGCGCTCTCCGTCGGTACCGATGACATGGCCGCGCGCGTAGTTCAGGAGAACGTCGGTCGCGGGCTGTCGCGGATGGGTGAATCGCACACGAAAGGCATGGGGTATATGGCAGACGCGAAGGACGCCGCCTCACTGACCACCGCGTACAAGGAGGCGAAGAACGCCATCCGTCATCAGGCCGAGATCGAAAAGGCCGTGGTGAAGTCAGCCAGTGTGTTGTGGACGAACGTGGCCGACGGAGAGAAGAAGACGGCCGCGTTCCAACCCCTCATCGACATGCGCGCGACCGCGCTCATGAACGAGATTAAGGCGGCCTATTCGCTGCAGGCC
>JBEBIR010000671.1:0-2416 GCA_040080315.1 Gemmatimonas sp. | reverse complement strand
CTACCCTCACTCGCTCACCCCTCCAACGCTCACGACCTACGTCTTGCTCACCCCTCCCGCAAATCAGTTCTTCGGTTCCAACATCTGCTTGATCTGATCACGCGCGTCTTCGAGATGCGCTTTGCTCATGCGATCTGATGTCTTGGCGATCGCCGTCGCGAGATCTGCGTCCAGCGCCCGCATTTCGCTCTTGAGAATCGGGCGGAAGTCCGCGGTGGTCACCGGTGCCGCGCCGCCCCCGCGTCCGCCCCCGCCGGCGGGAACTGCCGCCGCGGCAGCGGACGGTGGATTGATCTTGCTGGCCATCGCCTCCAGGTACAACCGCTGCAATCGACGACGAAACACATCGATATCGCCGCCCGTGCTGATCTCGCTCCACAGTCCCTTGCGCAGATCGGCCAGCATGTCGGCGACGGCGTAGACGTCGTTCTTCGACTTGGCCATCGACTCCATCTCCAGCATGCGGGCCAGTCGATCGTTGGAGACGATGCTGCTCAAGGCGCGAGCCTGCGCGTTGCCGACGCGGTTGAGGCTTCCACTCGCTTCGATCTTGCGCAGGATGCTCTCGTCCAACAGCCACGTTGGTGTGGCGAACGCGTTCTCGAGCAAAAACTTGAGCGCGTCCTTCTGGCGTGAGGGTTCCACATTGCGAAACACGGCACCCTTCTGTCCGACCAGCTTCTCCTGCTTGTACTGGCTGCCGATGATGCGCGCAACGTGGCCCATCTCGGTGGCCCATTGACCGACGGTGCGGCCGTACATCTCCTCGAGATCGTCATACGTCGTGCCATCTTTCCACGCCGTGGCCGATTCGAGAATCGCCATGGTGCGCTTGAGGTTCTTTACGCCGAGCGCGGTGGCCTTCACGGCATCCGCATCACCCACGGCTTCCGACTGTTCACCAGGATCGGAACCCTGGCCGCCTGCATCGCTGGCGAAGCGATACCACGGAATGGTGTCCTGCATCTTCGCCCACTTGTCCAACGTCGCCCGCTCGGCTTCGGGCGACTTGGCGCCGGCGATCGGCGAATAGCCCCACATCACCGCGTACTTGTCGTACGGACCGACCTTGGGGATGAGGTCATCGAGCGCGATGTTGTCTTCCGGCTGCGCGACGTAGTTGAAACGCGAGTAGTCCATGAGCGTGGGCGTGTGGCCCATTTTCGCCACCCAGGCCTTCGAGCGCACCGAGTCGAGTGGATACATCGAGCTCGCCTTGAAATTGTGCGGAAATCCCAGCGTATGGCCCACTTCGTGCGCGGTCACGTACTCCACCAATCGCCCCATGAGTGAATCGGGGAACGGGAACTTGTGCGTGCGCTTGTCGAGGTGACCCACCTGCGTGAAGTACCAGGAGCGCCCGAGATTCATCACGTTGAGATAGGTCTGCACATCCGCGTCGATGATTTCACCGGTGCGCGGATCCTTGAGACTCGGTCCCACCGCATTCTCGGTGGCTGACGGCAACCACCGCACCATTGAGACGGTGGCATCTTCGCCGGAAAACTCCGGATCGGCAGGTGCTTCGGCGGCGACAATGCCCTTGCTGAAGCCGGCGGCTTCGAACGCCACCTGCCAGTCTTCGATGCCGCGCTTGATCCACGGCTTGATCCATGCCGGCGTGGCGGGGTCGAGGTAGTACGTGATGGGCTTTTTCGGCACGCAGAGATTGCCGACTTTGGCGTCGGAGCACTCCAGACGCCAGCGCGAGATGTAACGCTTGGTCTCCACACGCTGATAGCTGCCGGAGAAGTCTCGCTGCGACACGCCGAAGTAGCCGACGCGATCATCGTTGAGCCGAGGCTGCATGGGCACGTCAGGCAGTTTGGCGATCGAGAACGTGTAGCGCTCCGTGGTGGCGCCTGGTGCACCTCCCGCGCCGCCACGTCCTCCGCCGGGCGCTGCCCCGGCTGCCGCCTGCGGTGTGAACGTCTGCACGGCGGTGACGTTGACGTTGCGCGAGAATGCCGCGAACCGATCGACATACGAACGGGTTGCGTCGATGGTCGCACGCGCGCCGAGTGCGGTATACTCCGGCACGCCACCAGTGAACATCCGCGTGACTTCGATGACGGAGGCGCTGTCGGCGCCATACGCTTCGACGTTGAACGCCGCGAGAATTCTGGTCAGCGCAATCAGATCGAAGGCCTTCTTTCCGGCAGTCGACGTGTCGGAGTTGACCTCACCGTAGCTGGCTTCCCGCAACAGAATCCGGTTGTCGCGCCGTTCGAAGCGCACCAGGTTGTTGCCGCCCTGCGTGCCGCGAATGGCGATTTCGTCCGGCGTGGAGTTGAGCGTGCTGACGATGACGAAATCCTTGCCCAATTCGCTGCGCGGGATTTCGAAGTAGAGTCGACTGCCAATTTGATGGACCTTGAAGACGCCGGTCTTGGTGACCGCTCGCGGTGTGATCACG
>JBEBIR010000670.1:0-2418 GCA_040080315.1 Gemmatimonas sp. | reverse complement strand
CCAACTGCCGGGCGGCCTCGATGATTTGCTGCCGCGCGTCACGCCGTGGCTGGTTGTAGCTCTTCACGCTGAAGGCGCCCACGGCCTTCATGCGTCGCAGGTGCGTGAGCGCATCATCGAATGTCGCGGTGATTGCCTTGGCACCTCCCTCGGCGCCATACAGAATGGTGCCGGTGGAAAAGAGCCGTGGAGCGATCGGCATGGCGCCGGATTTGATCATCTCGGACGCACTGAACACCATATCGGTGGCATTGGACGGATCGTGCATGGTGGTCACGCCAAACGCCATCGCTTGCCGCATCGCGGGGTTTCGTGTCGCCGTGATGCCGCCGGAACCCGTGCCGATGTGCGCGTGGGCGTCCACGAGCCCCGGCATGAGGTACTTGCCGGTGACGTCGATACGTCGCGCATCGGCGGGAATCGTGATGCTTGACGAAGGCCCGACGGCCACGATGCGGTTGCCGTCAATCACCACGGTGGCATTGCGAATGACCTCGGCGCCGTTCATGGTGATCGCCGTCCCCCCAACGAGCGCGATCTTCCCGGAGGGTTTCGCAAACGCCGCGCTGAATCCTATGGACGCTCCCTTGGCCTCGGGCTCGCGGCGCACGCTGGTCGTGTCACTCGCTTCGAAGGCGAACGTCTGCGTGAGCTCGCGTTGGAAGAGCTCCGGACCCAGCGCCCAGTACAATGTCCGCGAGTCGGACGACCAATGCAGATCCGTGCCCGCATCGCGCGAGACGCGGCGCACCGGCACTTCCGTGGTGGACGGACCGATGGCCAGCGCGCGGCCGGTGGCCGGCATGGGCGCAACGAACGCGTTGAATCGCTCGACCCATGCGACATAGCGCTCGTCAGGCGATGGTGCGAACTGCGTCGCGTTCTCCGACGTGATGTGAACACGGCGATCGCCCCCAGTGAGGTTCACCGAGATCAGCGCCGCGCGGTCGCCCTCGTTGGACGAGAGAAAGAGGCGCAGTCCGCTCTGGTCGAAGCGCGGCTCGCTGCCTTCGCGCGTCACAAGCGTTGACGCGCCGCCCGTCGCTGGCACCACGTAGACACCGGGGTCACGACTGTAGAGGAGGCCACGGAGATCGTCACCGCCGATGCGGCGATACACCACCTGGCGACCGTCGGGTGAGAAGCGCGGGGAGATGTAGTGTCCCGGCCTTGTGGTAAGCTGACGCAAGCCTTGACCATTCGCGCGCACCGTGCGAATCGCGCCGAGCGAGTCTTCATCGAACGATGCAAACACCAGCGACTGTCCATCGGGTGACCATGAGGGATACAACTCGAGACCGCGCGTGGCGCCGGTAACGCGCTTCGGATCGCCGTCAGGCAGCGATCGCACATAGAGCTTGCCGAGTGCGGTGTACGCGACGCTCTTCTTGTCGGGCGATACCGATACCCAACGCAGCATCTTCACGTCGAAGCGATCGGGCGCGACGTCTTGCGCAAAACGCACGGCATCGGTCACGACTTGCCGCACCGGCGCGGTAAACGGGATGTTGGTGGGCGCACCGGTGGTGGCGTCGACTCGCCACAACTTGCCTTGTGCCCAGATCACCAGCGACTTGCCATCGGGAGTCCAGCTGAAGCCGGGGTACGTCCCGAAGATCGACCATGCTTCCTGCTGATCGTGGTCGAGACCGTCCCACAGTCCGCGCTCGCGTCCGCTCTCCTCGTCGCGCAGGAACAGCACCGACTTCACGCCCACGCGACGCACAAACGCCATCGTCTTGCCGTCCGGCGACGGCGTGGGACGCAACGATCCGCCGTTCCCGGACACCCACGTTATCCGCTCACCGGTTTCCCGGTCGAGGCGTTGAATCACATACACGATGCCGTGCGGGTTCCGGTTGTACTGGAATCCACCACCGGGTGACACGTCTTCACTGAAATACACGTATCGCCCGTCGGGTGAAATGCTCGGCTCCGTCGCGTTCTGCTCCCAATTGCGTCGATCGGTGAGTTTGATGCCGGCACCTCCGCCAAGGTGATAGAGCCACATTTCACCGGCGCCGAGTGATCGCGTGTTGCGCATGTGCTTGCGACCAATGACGTACTTGCCGTCGGGCGTCCACACCGGGTTGGAGACCTGGCGCTCGCGCTCTCGGGACACCTGTCGCAAGTCCGTGCCCGTCGCATTCATCGTCCACAGGTTTTCGATGCCGTCACGATCGGATGTAAAGGCAATGCGCGCGCCGTCTGGCGACCATCGCGGCATCGTTTCGTACGCAGCGCCGCCGAGGAGTAACGTCGCGCGTCCGCCGGTGATGGGCATCGTGTAGAGGTCGCCCAGCAGATCAAACACGATGCTGCGACCATCGGGTGAGACGTCGACGGACATCCACGTGCCTTCCGTTGTTTCGAAGGCTACATCCTTGGACGGTCCATGCTTGGCGAGCACGTCCCATT
>JBEBIR010000669.1:0-2423 GCA_040080315.1 Gemmatimonas sp. | reverse complement strand
CCCCGAAGCGTCAGCAACCCTGCGCCAATGAGACCGTGGACGATCTCCCCGACGTCGAGCAGCTCGCGCCCCAGCACGCTCGCCAGTTCCGCGAGATCGCGATTCCCATCCACTCGGGTGAGAATCTCCCATTCCTGCGGCACGAGCCGCAGCAACGGCAGTTGCTGTGGCTCGACATCGACGAATGCGGGCACGACGTGCGCATGCGCAATCCGATCCGCGATGCGCGCCCACCCTTCGGCGCGTTGCGCCGCGTCCACCAGCAGCACCTCCACCGTCAGCCGCACTGGGCTGCCGGGCGGCGAAGACTCCAGCGGCGTGAACCGAAAATCGCCGTCTCGCCACGACAGCAGGTCGAGCACACACGCCTCCACCGCGCGCACCGCGGCCGGTGACGTGGCCAGCCCCGGCGGGTCCACGGCACCATCGGCGTCGCCGAGTCGCCAGGTTGCGGCATCGACAATAGCCCCCTGCGTCAGGCGGACGAACGCAGCACGACCCTGCAGCTGCGCGCGCAGGTGCACGGTGCCGGTCTTCCGACTGAGTGCCAATAACTGCAGCACTTCGGGAAGCCCCAGCTCGCGAAGCCGGCCTTCCAGACTCATGCGCCGATCATGAAACGAGCCTGAGGGGCGGCCTGTGCGCATCGGCAATCGCCTGCTTTGCTCGAGCGGTCAGGACATCGTTGTCGTGCTCGTCCGCTACCATTCGCCACCGCTCGATCGCGTCACGCATGCGCGCTTGCCGCGCCAGGAGCACGCCGTCCAGCCAGAGTGCGTGCCGATGCCCCACATCGTGTCGCAGCACGCGCGTCACGGCGACCCGCGCGTCGTCGTCCTTGTTCAGGCGAATCAGCGTCTCCGCCAGCAGGATCAGCGCGTCAAGATCGGTGGACTGCGTCGTGAGGTGATGCGTGAGCAATCCCATCGCATCGTGCGGACGATCGGCGTCGCGATGCACGTGTGCGAGTTCGAGAATCGCTTCGCGCCACTCGGGAGCCGCGGAGAGGGCCGCCACCAGTTCGAGTCGCGCGGCCAACAGATCGCCCCGCTCGCGCAGCAACCGCGCGATGGCGACGCGCGGCGAGGGCCGCGTGGGATCAAGCGCCAGCGCGCGACGATAGCATCCGAGCGCCAGCCCCGGATCGTTGATCGCGATGGCCGCATCGCCGACAAAGTGCATCAGCGCCGCACTGGAGGGTTCGAGCCGCAGCACACGGAGGATGGCCTTGCGCGCCGTGTCCATGAGCGACGCGTTGGCGGCGCTGCACGCGAACAACGCCAGCACCTCGGCGTCCTGTCCGTCGTGCGTACCCAACGTCTTGAGCAAGGCCAGCGCGTCGGCACCGTGACCCAAGAGACATTGCGATCGTGCTTCCCCGATGGCGGCGAGTCGCCACAGCGAGTACGCCGGACCATCGGGCGTCGCATGCTCGGGCTCCAGCAGCGCGCGCGCCTGCGTGTAGCGGTCCAACGCTTCGCCCATGACACCGCGCGCGGCGAATCCGTCGGCGTCCTGGCAACCCTTCGCGGCATCGGCCACGGGGTCCTGCAACTCCACCAACTGGTGCGCGCCGCGTTCCGGCAGCAGGGCATCCACGTCGTCGGATTCAAGTGCCACACCGCGCAGCGGATCACCATGTCGCACGGTAAGCAGCACCAGCGCGCCGCACGCCTCCGGGCACTCGCGCTGCAGGTCTATACCCACGCACATGCGCGCGTCGGTTCGCACCGATGCGAGTTGCAGTGCCTGCTCAGTCTCGCGCAACGCGCCGTCGATGTCGCCCATCTGCCCCAGCAGGTAGGCCAGCGCATATCGCGCTTCCGCATGGGCGGGCCGCTCCTCCACCGCGCGCGCGTACGCGCCGCTGGCCTCGTCACGCCAGTGCAGCAACTCGCAGATCGTCCCCAGCGCGTGCCACGCATCGGCGTCATGGGGATGAAACGCCACCAGTTCGCGCAGCAACGACAACGCCGCCAACGGATCGTGCTCATGCTGGAACCACCAGGCGAGATTCAGCCGCGCGCGCACCAACGACGGATCGAGTTCGCAGGCGCGCAACAGTGCTTCGCGCGCGGCCGACGCGTCGCCGCCGTCGTAGAGCGCCACACCGAGATTGTTATAGGCCAACGCGTAGCGCGGGTCCTGACGAAGCGCCGACCGATAGGAGTCGGCCGCTCCGGTCACGTTGCCGCTCTGATGCAAGGCGACACCGTGTTCGTTCCAGAAGCGCGCGTGTTCCGGTTGCTCCCGCAGCAAACCCTCATACGCGTCGCGCGCCGCGGTCGAGTCGCCGGCAATCAGATCGAGCTCAGCAATCGCGTGTCGCGACAGACGCGCTTCCTCGCCGTGCACCAGCGCGCGCTGAAACTCGCGACGCGCTTCGTCGAAGTACCCGCGCTGCCGAAAGGCGAGGCCCAGAC
>JBEBIR010000668.1:0-2433 GCA_040080315.1 Gemmatimonas sp. | reverse complement strand
CCGCGACCGTCGACTCCCATCGCAACACGCCACGATCCACCAATCGTGCCACCAGGACCGCCGTCAGGGCCTTCGTACACGACCCAAGGTGCCAGCGGTCGTTGTTCGTCACGCGAGCGGTTGCACCCTCGGCACGTTTCCCAGCCGTACCGATCGCCATGAGACCCTGCGGCGTGACGACCGCTGCGCCCAGCGCTGGTACGCGCGCTGCTTCGCGCACCGGCGCGAGCAGAGCGTCCAGCGATCGAGGGTTCCGTTGCGCGTTCGCGAAGCTCGGCATCGACACGAGGAGCGAAGCCGCTGCAGCACGGGCAGCGCGTCGAACAGATCCGGCAGAGGGCGCGCGCATTACGGTGACCGCGTGTCGACTAGTCCGTCGAGTCATTTGCTACCTCCCTGCGCAACGGCCACTTCGCGATGATCACCGTCGCCAACAGCGTGACGGGCAGCGCAACCCACGGTGCAAAGGCGGTCACGCGCGCCGTGTGCGCCGGATCCGTGCTCACCGTCCACACACCCGGCGTATCCTTCGCGCTCAGTATCCACTGGGCGATATTCAGCGCCGCGTGCAACCCGATCGGCATCGCAAGCCCGTTCGAGCGAACGGCCATGACGCCAAACAGCAGTCCGCTTGGTATGACACCCATCACGACCGATTGCCACGTCCAGCCGAAGATCAGGTGCGTGAGGCCGAACAGCACCGCCACACTCAACTGGGCCGGCCACACGCCGAGCACTCGGATGAGCGTCCGCAAGGGATACGCGCGAAACCCAAGCTCCTCCATGCACGACAGCGCGAGGAACGAGGCGATGATCAGCATCCACGTGGTCGCGTCTGGTGCACTCGCGGGAGAGAGACGGAGCGGACCGAGTGTCAGCGAGATCGTAACGACCGACAGGCCATACACGGCGAAGCCGATGGCCGCCCCACCAAGCAGTCGCGCGGCCGAACGTTTATCGAATTCAAGACCGAGCTCACGGCGAGTTCGTTGCTCGTTCAACAGCAGGAATCTCGTGAGCATGTACACCGCGATCGACGTCAACCCACCCCACACGATGTCGGCAACGCGACGAGGTGCCATGCCCTTGGGAACTGACGCGGCATACATAATCAGAAAGTATGCGACAACAAACGCGAACACGCGGACGATCGCGCGTGCGGAAGCGTGCACCGAGTGTGTGTTACTCATGTCGGATTGCATCCGGCGACTACGGCGTCCACCGCTCCACCACCCGCCGAAGCGCCCAGAGCGGCACGGTGGCAAATACGGAGTCGGCAAGCGCGGTGATATGGGCAGCGAGTGCGTCGGTATCACGAGCGGATGATGCGCAGCCGACGGAGAGGCTGAGGAGCGCGGCGAGCGCGGCGTGAAGACCAGGGCGCGACGGGAGCATGGCCATTGGGCAAGGGGATGCGCGAAGCTAGCACGATCGTTCCGTCACGGCGATTCCAACTCACATCTCTGCACCATCGCGTCCCTTCAATCACATGTGGGGATCGCACGACATGCTCCTCAGCTCGCACGTTGACAATGTGGCCTCACGGCGCTTGGAGGAATTCAATCCGATCATTGAAGATCTCGTAGAGGCAGGTCGCGCGTCGCCCGTCTCGGGCGCATCTTACTCGCATGGGCCGACGGCCTCGCTCTTCATCCCCAACCGACGTACCGAGGACATCATGAACGCAGAACACGCAAAAGCCGTCGCCGGCGCCATGTCGGCGCTGTGGCAAGGTGAACTTCCCGGAACCGTCCGCGTGTTGTCAGCGGTGAGTGACGCGCACCGCGATTACAAACCGCATGCCAAGTCGCGTACCGCCTGGGAACTCGTGACGCACCTGGCGACCTCCGACGTGTGGTTTATCGACTGCATCACCGCCGGGAAGTTCGAAATGGATCCAGAGAAAGTCAAAGCCGCCGAAGGCATGTTCAAGTCCGTCAGCGACGTCGTGTCGTTCTACCAGGGCACGTTCCCCGCGAAACTGGCCGAGCTGAATGGGAAGGACGGCGAGTTTCTCGCGCACTCGGTCGACTTCTTTGGGATGATGCAGATGCCGCGCGCGGCGTGGATCGGATTTGCGAACAACCATAGCGTGCATCATCGCGGTCAGCTCTCGGCGTACCTGCGCTCCATGGGGAGCAAAGTGCCTGACATCTATGGGCCGAGCGCTGATTCGGGCGGGTAACCTCGCGTTGCTGTTGAGAGCGTCTGTCGGAATGCGCGGTTCGGGCAGTACGTTTCCGCGTCGCCCTCTGCCCACCGCGGCCGCGTTGCCTCCTCAGCCGGTTCTTCCCTGACCACACCTGCCCCCCTCGCTGCCGCCCTCGCTGGCCGCTACGACCTCGAACGCGAGATCGGCGAAGGCGGCATGGCGACGGTGTACCTCGCGCGCGACGTACGACACGGGCGCAGCGTGGCGCTCAAAGTGCTCAA
>JBEBIR010000667.1:0-2437 GCA_040080315.1 Gemmatimonas sp. | reverse complement strand
CACAGGGGCGGACTGGATCTGTGGAGGGGGCGGCGGGCGTGGTCGTCGCAAGCTAGAATGCCCCGCAACGCCGCGCGAGACGAATGGGCTGGTTCGTGCGTCTGGTACGACAAAGGGAGGCATGCTGTTTCCGGTCGCGAAAGCCGCCAGCCGGCAGCAATGTGAAATGTGGATATCTGTGACTATTCCACGCCCGGACCGTCACAAATCTGGCACGCCCTCTTTCGCATACTGTGATTCTGCATCATTGTTGGCCGCGTCTGACGAAGCACTTTGTTGGTTAACCTCTTTTGTGATGCCTCGCCTTGGCATCCGGCCTTCGGTCGACTTGTATGGGCTACCTGAGATGTGAAACTTGCGGCGCGAAGGCGCTCTCCGCCGCCTCCACGTGTCCGCGCTGCACGGCGCCGTTCAGCCTGCATGACGGTCGCGGAACTCGCGTGGCACTCAAGAAATGCTCGGGCTGTGGCATCATGCATCGACGGGACCGTAGCTGTCACTGGTGTGGCGAGATTCGCCCAGCGGCGTGGCGTTCACCGGCTGTGCTCAAGTCGGCGACAGGGATCGCCGCCGTGGCGCTCATTGCGGTCGGGAGCTGGTCGGTGCGAGGACAGGCCGCCGACGTATTCGCCAGGGCGATCGCCGAAGCATCACGGCCCTCGACCGAGCTCACGCTGCGCCCCACGGCTGCCACCCGTTCGCCAGAGGTCACGCCGCAGCAGCTTCTTGCAGACTCCACTGCGAACGTGCCACTGCCCGTCGGTGAGCCAGATAGCCTTCTCGTCGCGTCTGCGGAAGGTGCCCTGATCGGCGCCGACACGATACAGTGGGTTCCAGCCGTGGCGAGGACGTGGGTGAACGTGCGTCGCGACGCGAGCCGAATCGGCGATGTGGTTGGTGTGATCAAGCCGTCCGAAAAGGCGATGCTGGGGATCGGCCGATCGGGATGGCGTCAGGTGAAGGCTCCGGAGGTCAGCGGCTGGGTGGATCCCCGCTTGTTCGAGGCTGACTCGCTACGCATTCGCGGGTGACGTTGGTCCACACGCGCCGAGTCGTTGGCCGCGCAGCCTTCACGCTGATCGAAGTGCTGGTGGTGATTGTGGTCATAGCGATTCTCGCCACGCTGGTGGCTCCGAGCCTGTTCCGCAATGTGGGCGATGCGCGTGTGGCCACCGCGCGCACACAGGTAGAGACGTTTGGAACCGCGCTCGATGCCTATCGGCTCGACAACGGGAGCTATCCCAGCACGATTCAGGGGCTGGGTGCGCTGTGGCAGCGACCGGCGGTAGACCCGCCGGCCAACTGGCGATCTCCCTACCTGCGAAAGGCTGTTCCCAAGGACCCATGGGGTCGTGACTACGTCTATGTCGCCCCAGGCCGAGTGAATCCACAGAGCTACGACCTGTTATCGTACGGCGCCGATGGGCGACCTGGCGGCGAAGGCGAAGACAGTGACATCCTGAGCTGGAAATAGGTCGCCTCTCAGCGCGTACCGTCAGGTGATTGCTGACCATGGTGTGAGGTTTTCGGGCCAAAGTCGGCGGATTCTCCCGACTTCGGAAAGTGGCGCGATGGATGATCCTCAGTTCAGGATGAGAAACTCGTCTTCAACCTGAGGCACCCATGCTGTCCATTACCGCTGATCACGCGCTTCGCGCGGTTCTCATGCTGGCTCGGATTCCGGCTGACCACTCGATGCGGGCCGATGCCGTGGCGGAAGCCATCGGCGCACCGCGCAACTACCTCGCCAAAACGCTGAACGCGCTCGCCAAGGCCGGCATCGTGCATAGCGCGCGGGGTCCCTCGGGCGGGTTCGCGTTGGCCGTGTCGCCGCGCGATCTCACCGTGGCTCGCGTGACGCAGCTCTTTGACGAGCGACCGCGCACCGGAATGTGTCTGCTCAGCAAGAAGGCGTGCGACGCCTTGAGCCCCTGCGCTGCGCACCAGACATGGACCGCCATCACTGCGTCGGCACTGCAGGCCATCGAAACGACAACCATCGCTGATCTCCTCGGTGAAAGCACGGTCGGCGTGGCGGTGACATCGCAGTCGCGACCGCGCTTACGTCCAAGACGGCGTCACGTCGAATCATCCGTGGTGCAGATGGCCTCCTGACAGCACGCCGGCGGCGTGCTACCCTGCGACATGCCGCCCGCCGGAGTCCATGCGAGTTCGCTCATCGGCGCCAATCACGCCGATGAGCACGCCGTTTGGCAGCAACTCGGCGCACAGTTGCCGCAGCGTCCGTGGCGCACGCGATTCGCGCCCGCGCCAACGGGATACTTGCATCTGGGTCATCTGATCAACGCACTCTACGTGTGGGGCATTGCGCGTCGATTCGGCGGGCAGGTGATCCTCCGCATCGAGGATCACGATACGTCCCGATGTCGGCGCGAATACGAGACGGCGTTGCTCGAGGACCTGGAGTGGTTGGGCT
>JBEBIR010000666.1:0-2438 GCA_040080315.1 Gemmatimonas sp. | reverse complement strand
CCGTCAGCGCCGCCGCCGACATGGTGGCACGCTGTGCAATCAGTCGTTCGGTCTTGAGGATGACCATCTGCTGACTGAGCGCGTAGCGATCTTCGTCGGGGTCGAGCGAGAATCCCAGCGCGGCAACACCACCCGGTGCTGCCAGCTCGGCAATGAACGCGTCAGATTCTACGACCGGCGACCCGGGACGTGTGTCGGTGGCGACGGCACGATAGACCACCACGTCTCCCGGTTCCTCCAGCAGCGACTCCAAGGCGAGCGCAGCGCGTGCGGTCCACTGCGTCGCACTCGCGCGCGCGATACCAACAGGCACTTCGCCCTCCGAAAACGTGAACCGCTCACCTGAACCAGACACCTTGGTGTAGCGCAGTCGCAGCGATCCAACGGCCAGATCGTCATCGGCCTCGACGCGGACATCGAGTGTGCGTTTGGCATCAGGGACGATGAGATCGCGCGCAGGCGCGACGATACGCACGCGTGGTGCCTCGTCCGTGCGCACCGTGATCCCAACAAGTCGTCGCGGCCCTGTCCGACCACTTGCCGCGCGCGGTTCAAGTGCAATGAATCCGTCCGTTGTCGCTGACATTGACAGCACGAACCGGCCGGACGAGTCGCGCGCGAGGGCGCGAGTACCCTGTCGAGTCACCGCGACAACGGTGTCGGCACTGGCCTCTATCGTAAACCGCACGACGCTGCCTTCCAGCGCATCGATCCGCACGGGGTCGCGCAGCGACGTCACGCTTTGCTGCGCGTACTGCGGTGGTGTAATGCGCACCGCGACGCGCTGGATATCGACACGACCGGTCACGGCGGCGATCAATGCGCGCGGAGACGGGGGAGCGGCATCTGTTGCGACGCGACGATTGAGGGCAACGCTCCCGCCCCAGAGCGCGATGCTACCGGCCAGCCACAGCAGACTGCGGCGCGCCGGTAGCAGCGATCGGGCGTGGAGAGTGGCAGCGAGCTGGTCGGCGCGATGCAGAACAAGCGACCTCACCTCGCTACTCGGCGCGAGCGCGCCCGCAGGTGACATCAGCAGCTCGTGCGCGGTCACGAGCAGGTTGTTCGCCGTCGGCACACGTCGTTCGATCTCCTGCGCCACGCGCGCTCGACGATTTGCCGACAGCCACCAGCCAACGACGGCACCGACCGCGGCGCCCACTGCAAGCGAGACACTGGTCGCCGTGAGCGAGCTTTCCAACTCGACGCTGGTGCTGATGTAGCTGCGTGCCGTCCACAGCGCGGCGATCGCAATCCCGCCAGCTGCGCCACGAAGTGCGGCGAGCACGCCGAGTCGGAGCGCAAACGCCGCGAGCAATCTGCGCAACGGGGACTCGTGATCAACCACCGGCACTGCTCACGGTGATCGACTCGCTTCGTGCGTGAACGATGCGACGACGCATCACGGATTCCACGCCCAGCAAAAGCACACCCACAAGCCACAGCCACCGTCCGTCCGATGGTCCTTCGTCGGCATTGCCCTGTCGGCTGCTATTGCGCAGCGTGATCGGTGCTGCTGGTGCACGCTCCCAACGTCGTAACTGATCGTCGGTCGGTGTCGACGGGGTTTGAGTGACCGCCTGGTCAATACGTGAGGACTGTGATACCGACAAGAGCAATGCGGTGGTGATCAAGGCCTCGGCGGGTGCACGCGATTTGAGCAGCAGTCGCGCGTTGCCCGCGGCGTTGACGATGGTGGAGGCCGTAACGAGCGGCGACTGGTTGGCGTCTCGAAGCACCACGACAGCGGGCGACTCGACTGAAAGGTTGGGGACTACGGTTTCGGCAGACGCCGTCGCGACAGTGGTATCACCGCGCAGCGCGTACACCACGTCACCCATCCACGGCGCTGAGAGCGGACGAGCAGTGGCCACCCACGCAGGCAGGCTGTCGGCGCCGGGCGATGCAACAACGACGACCTGCGCCGCGCTGTCGTTGGAGACTCCGGTCGCGCGTTCGGCGAGTGCGACGCCGCCAAGTTCGCGCACCACGCTGCCCAACCGGTCAGCACGCGAAGCGGCGAGTGCATGAGCCCACCGAACCACACGGTGATCTACGCGCGCGCGCGTGGCGACTGACGCGGGCACGCGCATCAGGCGAACCGCAATGTCCGAGGGCAGGGCAGTTAGGTCGAGCGAGTCCAACGCACCGCGGCGAAAATCGGAGAGCACAATCAGCTCGCCGCGACCGCGTTGCGTACGCAACCACTCGACCGCACCCTGCAGCGCCTCGTGAGGCGCGTTCGCCGGCACGCGCAGCGTGATCCCGGATTCCGATTCGAGGCCAAGTACCTGGCGTTCGATAGCGTCTCGGGCGACATCGTCGCCACGGGACGGTTGCGTGTCGATCACGATGACCCGCGCCACGGATGTCGATGTCGCGCCTCCGCCGTCGCGCCAAAGCGGCTGCGCCAGTGCAGCAACGGCGACCGCCAGCAT
>JBEBIR010000665.1:0-2441 GCA_040080315.1 Gemmatimonas sp. | reverse complement strand
TCATCGAACAGGAGCGTCTGTTCCCCAATGCGACGGGCGAACTCTCCGGCATCCTGTACGACATGGCGTTGGCCGGCAAGATGATCGCGAACAAGGTTCGCAGCGCGGGCCTCGCCGATATTCTCGGATCAACCAGCGACGTGAACGTGCAGGGTGAAGTCCAGCAGAAACTGGATGTGATCGCCAACGAGATCGTCATCAAGGCGCTCGATCATGGTGGACGCCTGTGTGCCATGGCGTCGGAGGAAGAACCCGACATCATCCACATCCCGGAAGGTTTTCGGGCCGGCAAGTACGTGTTGCTGTTCGATCCGCTGGACGGGTCAAGCAATATCGACGTCAACGTGCCGGTGGGCACGATCTTCTCGGTCTACCAGAAGATCACGCGTGGTGCGCGCGGGGAAATGGAAGACATGCTGCAGCCGGGTCGACGTCAGGTGGCCGCGGGCTACGTCATTTATGGCTCGAGCACGATGATGGTGTACACGACGGGGCAGGGCGCGCATGGGTTTACGCTCGATCCCTCCATCGGCGAATTCCTGCTGTCGCATCCGCACATCAAGATTCCCGAGCGCGCGCGCTATTTGTCTGTGAACGAATCGTACGAACAGGATTGGCCGGAACCGACGCGCGCGCTGATGCGTCGCTATCGCGGAATGGACGGCGAGCGCAAAGCGCTCAACGTGCGGTATGTCGGCTCGCTGGTGGCCGATTTCCACCGCAATCTCCTGGGTGGTGGTGTGTTTTGCTATCCGGCGAATTCCAAGGCGCCGCGCGGCAAGCTCCGTTTGCTGTATGAAGCGAATCCACTGGCATTCATCGCCGAACAGGCCGGCGGAATGGCCACCGACGGACACAAGCGCATACTCGACGTCGAGGCGCATGAACTGCATCAGCGCACGCCGCTGTACATCGGCAGCAAGACGGAAGTGGAGACAGTTGCGGAGTTCCCGCTCCCGGTGCCGGAGCGACGGAGCGGGCCGCGCGGGGGCACGGCGGCCTGAGCGAGAGGGAACAACAGACGGGAGACGGCAGACGGACGACTCGAGACTGAGACCAGTAGCGTCTTAGTCCATCGTCTCCAGTCTCCCGTCTCCCGTCTGTTGTTCCCCATCGTCGAATGGCCTCGCACTAAATTTCCCGCAATGACCGACCGCCTCTCCCCGTCCGGCATCCCGATTCCCACCGTCGTTCGTGCTGACGACGTGCACTCCGACTATGGGCGCGACGTCGGCGAGCCGGGGCAATTCCCGTTCACGCGCGGCGTGCAGCCCACGATGTACCGTGGTCGACTGTGGACCATGCGTCAGTATGCCGGATTCGGCACGGCCGCATCCACCAATGAGCGCTTTCGGCTGTTGCTTGACGCCGGGCAAACGGGTCTGTCGGTCGCCTTCGACCTGCCAACGCAGATGGGCATCGATTCCGATTCGCCGCGCGCGCTGGGCGAAGTGGGTCGCGTGGGGGTCGCGATCGACACGGTGGAAGACATGCATGTGTTGTTCAATGGCATTCCGCTCGACAAGGTCTCCACCAGCATGACGATCAACGCGACGGCGTCGACGCTGTTGGCCATGTATATCGTGGTGGCCGAAGAGCGTGGAATCCCTCGCTCGGCGCTGTCCGGCACGGTGCAGAACGACATCCTCAAGGAGTACATCGCGCGCGGCACGTATATCTATCCGCCATCGCCGTCGTTGGCGTTGACGGCCGAGATGTTTCGATTCGCGGCGGCCGACGTGCCGCAATGGAACCCCATTTCTATTTCCGGATACCACATTCGCGAGGCGGGTGCGACGGCGGTGCAGGAAGTGGCGTTCACGTTCGCGGACGCGATTGCCTATGTGCAGCAGGCCGTCGATGCCGGATTGTCGGTGGATGCGTTTGCCCCGCGACTCTCGTTCTTCTTCGCCGCGCACAGTGACCTGTTCGAGGAAGTGGCCAAGTTCCGCGCCGCGCGCCGCCTGTGGGCGCGCATCATGCGCGAACGGTTTGGCGCGAACGATAACAGCTGCCGCATGCGCTTTCACACCCAAACCGGCGGCGTGACCCTGACCGCGCAGCAGCCGTTGAATAACATCGTGCGCGTGACCGTTCAGGCGCTCGCCGCCGCGTTGGGCGGCACGCAGTCGTTGCACACCAACGGTTACGATGAGGCGTTGGCGTTGCCAACCGCCGACGCCGCCACGTTGGCGCTTCGCACCCAGCAAATCGTCGGATATGAATCCGGCATCGCGCAAACGGTGGATCCGTTGGCCGGCAGTTGGTATGTGGAGCAACTCACGGATGCGATCGAAGCGCGCGCGGTGGACCTGATCGCGAAAGTCGATGAACTGGGCGGGGCCGCCGAAGCGATTCGCGCCGGCTTTTTCCAGGAGGAAATCGGACGCAGCGCGTACGAATATCAACTGCGCGTGGAATCCGGAGACACGGTGGTAGTT
>JBEBIR010000664.1:0-2442 GCA_040080315.1 Gemmatimonas sp. | reverse complement strand
GCCCCACACCCCGCCATTCGCGTCGTCCGGGTGGTTGCGGCGGGTGCGCAACTCCTCATCACCCTCGCGCTGTTAGGTGTAGCCTTGCTGCCGGCAGTGTGGCTCTGGCGTGAGGCGTACCTCGTGTTGGACTTCGTGGGCCTGGCGGTCTTCGCCCCGTTCGCCTACGCGATCTGGGGCGTAACCTTTTGCCTGCTCTTCGTCGTCGTCAAGTATCTGGTGCGCGGCCGGGCGGCGCAGGGGAGCTATCCGTTCTTCTCGATCGTGGTTGCGCGCTGGGCATTTATCACGCAGGTCTCGAAGGTCGCGCATGAGCTGTTCGTCTTCTGGGTCATGGGCACGGACTTCATTGTCTGGTGGTACCGGTTGCTGGGAGCGAGGATAGGACAGCGTGTCACCATCAACACCGTGTTCGTCTACGATTGGGACCTGCTCGAGATCGGCGACGATTCATTCATCGGCGGCCGTTCGACGCTCATGGGTCACATCGGGCAGAAGGGTCGTGTGGCGTTCGCACCGACGACCATCGGCAAGCGCTGCACGATCGGTCAGGACACCACGGTATTTGCCGGTGTGGTGATGGAAGATGGCGCCGTGCTGGGCGCGAATTCGCTCGCGCTCGAAGGGCAGCACCTGCGGAGCGGCGGTGTCTATCTGGGTGTCCCGGCCCGTGTGATCCGACGCCCGGTACCCTCAGCTGATCCGGTCGCAGGCCACACCGACGACGACATCGCATTCCTCGATCGCAACGAGAGTCAGTTTTCGGTTGCGCCCGCGTGCGCGACGGCGCTGCGCGGACTCCAACGGGAAACGCTCACACAGTACTCGCGTGACAACGCGTTCATCGAACGCGTTGCCGCATGGCTCGACGTGCCGGCGGAGCGCGTCGTCGTAGGCAACGGTTCCGAAGGGTTGCTCCGTACGGCGTTTCAGCGCTTGCTGGTGCCGGGCGATCGTGTGCTCGTCCCTGACCCGTCATGGCCGTTCTACGCGCGACTTGCCGACGATGCCCGTGCCGACGTGTGCCGCTATCCATTGCGAGAAGATCTCGGACGTTTCGTGTACGACGTACCGTCGCTCGTGGCAGCGGCGCGGGCGACCCGACCGAAGGTGGTGATCATCGCGTCGCCCAACAATCCGACGGGCAATGTGATCACGCCCCTCGACCTCATCGCGACGATGTCATCGCTCGGCGATGCATGCGTCATACTCGATGAGGCGTACTGGGGATTCGCCAACACCGACAATAGCCACGCGCGTGATCTCGTCGCCCGATTCCCGAACCTGCTCATCCTGCGCACCTTCTCGAAGTTCTTCGGCATGGCGGGCCTTCGACTTGGGTATGGGATCGCCGGCGACGCGCTCACGCGCGTCGTGGACGGCGCGGCCGTCTATCTTGGCCACAACAGAGTCTCGGAGACGCTGGCGATAACGGCGCTCGATAACATCGCCCACTATCAGGAACTGGCGCGTGCACTCGACACGGAGAAGCGCAATATCGCTGGCGCGCTGTCCGGCTCAACCCGGGTGACATGCTTTTCGTCGTCTGCGAACTTCATGCTGGTCCGCCTCGACGCCAATGCGCATGCTGCCTTTCGCGATCACGCCCGTCAACTTGGCGTTGTCGTGAAGTGCTTCACGGAACCGCCGCTCGCGCATAGCGTGCGCATTACCATCGGCACACCAGCCCAGAATGCGCGAGTACTGCGCGCGCTGCAGGTCGCGGTTGGCACCGCCGTCAACTGATGGCCGCGTCCGGTCCCTCTCGCTTCCGGCTCTGTGTCGCGACCGACGCCGACCGACCGTCCATCTATCGGCTCCGTCACGATGTGTTCGCCAGGGAACTGCGACAGCATGGCGTGAACGTCGAGGAACAGTTGGTCGACCCACTCGACGCATCCAATGTCTACCTGCTCGTCAAGGCGGACGATGAGTTGGTGGGGCACATCAGCGTCACACCGCCGGGAGCGCACGGCTACTCGATCGACAAGTACGTCCGCCGTGAACAGCTGCCGTTTGCGGTGGACGACGGCACGTACGAAGTCCGGCTGCTGACGGTGCGTGACCACCATCGCGGCAGCCCCGTGGCGCTGCTGCTGATGCTGGCCTCACTGGAGTGGGTTGCCGCCATCGGGGGCACGCGCATCATGGCGTTGGGGCGGCGTGAGGTACTGCCGTTCTACCAGAAGGCGGGTCTGCGTACCACCGGACTCCAAGTGCAAGCCGGAGCGGTGACGTTTGAGGTGATCACCGCAACCATCGAGCAATTGAAGGTGGTGGCCCAAAACGCGCGTCGCACGCTCGCGGAGCGCGTGCGGTTGTCGGCGGAGTGGGACCCCGATGCTATCCAACCTTCCGCATCGCCGCCGTCACCTCCAACACCCGATCGATATCCGCCGGGTTCACGTACAGATGTGCCGACAGCCGAACCCCTCGACTCCC
>JBEBIR010000663.1:0-2447 GCA_040080315.1 Gemmatimonas sp. | reverse complement strand
AATGCTGGTGTGGCCCGCGAGCGCGCATTGCGCGGATTGTGGGAGCGCACGGGCGTGCCCGAGTTGCGCTCGATCGCGTCCAGCATGGTGCAGAGCGAGAAGTTGGGCACCAGCATCGCCACAGTCTTGCGCGTGGCGGCAGAAACACTGCGGCGCAAGCGCCGTCAGGCAGCCGAGAAGCAAGCCAAGCAGGCGCCGGTGAAGATGATCTTTCCGCTGCTGTTGTTCATTTTGCCTGCGCTGTTTGTGGTCGTGCTGGGCCCCGCGATTTTCGTCGTGATGCTGGAACTCAGCAAGATCTGAGTGACATGATCAGCCGAACGTGCCTCCGTCGGTCACGGACCGGGCGCACTCGATCGGGCCCGAGGTTGCGCGCTCGACGTGGTGCGATGATCGTGCTGGTCGGATTGCTGATTGTCGCCATGGTTGGATTTGCCGCACTGGCGATCGACTTCGGTCGTCTCGACAACCTCAAGGCTGATCTGCAGACGACGGCCGATGCCGCTGCGCTCGCAGGGGCCGTAGAGCTGATTACGACGGGCGGTCACAATGGATTCGTGGCTGGGAATGTCGCGACCGCGTGGGTTGCGAAGAATCCGGCGATGCAGGCAACCGTGAGTGTTGTGTCCGTGCAGTGCGGTGTCTGGTACGATGCTCTTCCAACATTCTGGGCGCTCTTTGGCGGAGCGTGCTTTCCGGTCCTCACCAACGCCGTGCAAGTCACCGTCAGTCGTCAATCGTCGGGGCTCTTCATGACCGCCCTTGGCGTTGCGCCGCCAAACCTTCGCGCGACGGCAAGGGCGGCGGTGCTTCCCGACCCCGTTACCTGTCTCCCGAATTGCCGCGTGTATCTGGTTCCGTAGTGGGCGTGTCCGGTTCTTCACGCGCCGGTAACCACAGCAGCATGGCCAAGGCCGGCAGATAGATCAGCGCCAGGATCCACGGCTTCGCCATCGCCACACTGCTGGAGAGTCCGCGCGACGGATACCACTGGAACCAGGCGACCCAACTCAATGCGGTCAGCGTGAGGGTGCGCCAGATCGTGCTGGGCACCAGCCAGAGCGGAAGTTGATCGTAGAACAACGTCAACTGCGGCACCAGCGCCATCGCCACGTACAATCGCCCTTCTCGGCGACGCCAGCGCAAGAGTCCCAGCAGCGTGAACGCACCGATCAGTGAGAACGCCGGACCGCGATAGCGCGGCGCCGCTTTCAGCGCCTCAAGCCATTCCATTGGCCATTTCGGCACAAAGAAGAGTGCGACGACAGCGAGCGCGACTGCCCCGGCCGCTCCCTTCCATGAGGGACGATAGACGAGCGACACCAGCCCGATGTTCGGCTTGGCCGCACACACGAACTGCAGGGCTGGCAGCAACGCCGCGGCGGTAAGAATCGGTGACCACTGTCCCAACAATGCTGCCATGCAGAATGGCGCGCTGGTAAACAGGGCCAGTCGATGCGGTGATTCCTTGGTCAGCGCCCAGGCCAACAGCGTGGCACTGATTCCGACAAACAGCGCACCGGCCAGCGCCGGAGGAAAGGGCGCAAAGGGTATCGCCAGGAGTCCGGCCGGCAGCGGATACAACAGGCCAACATTGTACGGATACGGCCCCGTCGCCAAAATCACCTGATAGGGGTCGAGGCCTTCCAGCAGCGCTCGTGCCGCACGCCACGGCCACGAAAAATCCTTGGCCAACTGCTCCGGCACGGCGTTCATCCCGAAGTAGGCGATAAACACACCCCAGGACCCGCACGCCACGGACAGTCCGACGCGATGTCGGATTCGCATCCCGTTCGTCATATCCGCCGTGTGGTCAGTGTCATCCAGAGAAGCAACAGGCTCGCGGCACCGTTCAGCAGAAGCAGCGTCGCGTCGAGACGGGGTAGGCGTTCGATATACGTCCGAAAGTGCCATGACGCACCGGCGGATTCAGGTTGCGGCTCATCTTCAAAGACGTTGGGTCGGCGCAACAGCATGATCATGACCGGCAAATAGACCACGAATGTCGCGAGATAGCCAAGCTCATACGCGTAGCGGTCGAACGAGGCGAACGGACCGGAGACGACGATGGCCAGAAACAGGGCATGCGTCAGCAGCGACAGGATCGAGACTTCGCGCGGCGTGCGCAGCACGACAAACAAGGGAAGCAGGTCGTACAGACTCGGCGTTTGCGGTACGCACACCAGCGCCAGAAAGATGCGCGCATCGGTCCGACGCCACTTGAACAGCGCGAGTGCGAACAACACGCCATACGGTCGCATGATCGGCGACACCACGTACTCCATCTGTCGCAGCGCGCCCAGCCACTCCGCGGGCCAGGACGGCCTGACAATGAGACTGACCGTGCTCACAATCAGGCAGATGCCGCCGAGCCAGCGGACCTGTCGCCACGTGCGGAGGCTGGCGACATAGGCCACGGCCATGTTGGGCTTCGCGGCGAGAAACAG
>JBEBIR010000662.1:0-2450 GCA_040080315.1 Gemmatimonas sp. | reverse complement strand
GCGAGCATGTGCGCCAGCACGTCTGACGCCTGCGTCACCGCCGGTGAACCGAGGAATGCATTCACCGAGCGCTTGGCCTCCGAGAACAGGAACGCGCGCGCGTTCTGCTCCCAGATGAGATACTGACCGCCCAACGACGCCGGCCACGCGTAGTGAATATCCGGGGCAAAACGCACCAGGATGTCGAGCGGGCGTATCGCGTCGACTTCAAGCAGCATCACGATGGCCGGCTTGTCGAGCGGCACGAAGATGTGCTGCCGCACCGTGAACTGTTCGTACGCATAC
Source organism: Gemmatimonas sp. (assembly GCA_040080315.1). GTDB lineage: Bacteria > Gemmatimonadota > Gemmatimonadetes > Gemmatimonadales > Gemmatimonadaceae > Gemmatimonas. Next base: position 2,165 of record JBEBIR010000662.1, on the reverse strand, counting down.
TCGATCGTGACGCCTTCCGGACGCTGCGTCACCGACTGCGCAATCGTACGCCCGGCGATTGGCTCAGTGTACTTGGGCACGCGGAATGACAATTCGAAATCGTGCAGCCACTTGATGGGCCACGACCAGAGTTCGAGCTTGCCGTCCTCGCTGCCCATTGCGATAGCGCGCCGACCGACCGCCGAGAGAAACACACCCGGTCGCGCAGGCCCACGCAGCGCCAGCGGCGATTCGCCAAGCGGAAAAAACGGAATCGTCGTGGTTGCGCTATCGAAGACCGCGCGCGCGATAGCGGGCGGCGCACCTGGCGCACGCGGCGGTGGGTTTTGGGAGTGTGCTGCGATCGCCGGAAGCAATACCGACGCGACCGCGGGCAACAACAACCAATGTCTCATCGTGGGATCACCGCGCGTTGGAGGAGGACTTCACGCGCGGATACGATAGCGCGTGAGCGACTCGTCCTCCAGCAGGGTAATTCAGAATCGTACGACAAAGTCCACATACGGAATGCCAGGGAATACCATCTCACCGGTATAGTTAATGAATGCGAGGTCGACCGATATCTTTTCGCCGAGTATCCGAACGCCGTATGAGATGAGCGGCTTGGTGAGACCGGGAATCAGGTAGTTCTCTGTGACCAGGGAGAGTCGCCGCGAGACACGTCGTTCGCCGCCAAGCATGTAGACCTGTGAGTTGGCGAGCTTGTCGCCCGAAAACGCGTTGCCCATGGCGATCGTGACGTTCTTGTCCTCGCTCCCGAATGTCGACGACACGAATCCGATGCCACCGGTCTCGCCGTCGACGCCGCCAAACAGCGCTCCGACGGCCACATTCACACTCTTGCTGCGCACAATGCCAATCTTCGGAGTGACAAACCAGAAATCGGAGTTTGGTATGAGAAAGCTACCGACGCCCATCGTCATGCGATCGGTCACGCCAACCGCGACACTGCCCAGCACGACGTAGTGATCGGCGAAGTAACCCTCACCGCGCGCCAACGTGCGTCCGGTGGGCGCAAAGAACAGGCGGGTGGTATTGGGATTCGGATACCAGTACTCCGTGGCTCCATCAGTTCGTGTGTGCGCTTCCCCAGCGGCTCGCAACTGACGCACCACTGGAGTCGGAAAGGCCATGCGGCCGGATGACCCGGTCACTACCACGGAGTCCGCGTCATGGCGATCGAGGACACCATAGAGCACGGATCCGTCGAGCAGACGCACCGAGACGGTGGCGCCCAACGGAACTCGGCGTGTCGTGCGATCGGATTGCGGAACTTCCTGTGCCGATAGAAGACAAGGCGCCAGCATCGCACCGAACAGAAGGGCCAACCGTACTACTTGCATCGCGCGCTCCGGGAAGGGGATGCCGTCCAGTTTCGGTAGTGCGCTCGTACGTTGCCATACGTCGTGCGACGTAGCACCCGATCAGGCGACCGGTGCCACGCGAACCGCGACGACCGTCACCCGCGTGCCACTGAACGCCGCGTTCCCGGACAAATCGTCAACGCGCTGATCGTCGGTGAGGTCATTAATGGACACGCCACCGTGCGCGCGGGCCACACGCATCTGCACGCCGGGGCGGTCGTGTCCCCACCCGTGCGGCAGGCTGACCACGCCCGGCATGATGTCGTCCGTGGTTTCGAGCTCGACCACGACATCGCCTACGCGCGACACCACAGAGACCATGGCGCCGTCGGTCAGTCCGCGCGCCACGGCATCGCTCGAATGCATGTACAGCGTGCATCGGCGCGCACCGCGTGCCAACCGCTCACTGTTGTGCATCCAGGAGTTATTGGAGCGAAGACTCCGCCGACCAATCAACGACAGCGTGTCCGCCGGCTCGCGTGCGGCATCGACCCACACCTGCTCCAATCGCGCGATGTCGGCCAGCATCATCGCCGGCGCCAGCACAATGCGTTTGGACTCGGTGCGCAAGCGGTCGGGCAGGCACGGCGCGAGTGCGCCGAGATCGATCCCGTGCGGAGCGGCCTCCAGCGCTGCCAGCGACAGTCCTCCGTTCGCATCGTCGCTGGACGCGCCATACGGGCCAGCCCGCAATCCGATGTTCAGCATCCCTCGTGGACCGAGCGCCGCACGCGTGGCATCGCCAGCACGTGCCTTCGCGACCTCCTCAGCGGTTCCACGTCGGAGCCGCGCGGTCATCGC
>JBEBIR010000661.1:0-2459 GCA_040080315.1 Gemmatimonas sp. | reverse complement strand
ATGTAGTGCACCTTGGTTCAGCCAGCAAGGCGGCAGCTTCGCCGTGACGCCCGGGGTTCGTCTAGACTCCGGGCGTGGCTTGACAGGCTACTCGACTTCCTCCATTATGGAGGAAAACGGAGACGGCCATGGCGATTCTCAACATCAAGAACCTTCCCGACGGCCTCTACGAGCGACTCAAGGCGCGCGCTGAGCAGCAGCACCGCTCTGTCGCTCAGGAGGTCACCCACATCCTCGATCAGGTACTTCGCGGCGAGGAGCCGCTTTCGATTCTCGACTTGCAGGGCCTCGGCAAGTCGGCATGGACCGGCGCGGAGGCCACCGCCCACGTTGACGCCGAGCGCCGCGCGTGGGACTGACGGCAGTCGTCGCGAAGGGCCCGGTCGCCGTTGACACCGCACTCTTCATCTATCTCATCGAGGAGCACCCGCGTTTCCTCGCGCCTGTGCGCACGCTGTTCGCGCGGGCTGACGCGGGCGAGATCGAAATCGTGACATCGGCGTTGACCCTGTTCGAGGTGCTGGTCGTCCCGTTGCGTGCCGGCGACCACGTGCTCGCTGCCAAGTATGATGCGCTGCTCACGCGATCACGTGGCGTGAAGGTGGTTGACCTCTCGCGCGACCAGTTGCGGACCGCCGCGCGACTGCGTGCGCACTATGGGACGCTTCGAACGCCCGATGCGCTGCAGCTGGCCGCCGCCATCAGTACGGGGTGCCACGCGTTCGTCACCAACGATCGGCGGATGCCGGCGCCGGATGGTATGCGCGTGCTGCAACTCTCGGAATTCGCGTAAAGCGCGGAGGACAAACCGCGGGGTATGCAGTGTAGGTTGCTCCACGCGTGCTCCTTCGTCGACTGGAGTGGGCCCTCGCGTTCTTCGACACTCCCCCACAGTATGCAGACACACAAGCGCGTTTCCTCCGCCGAGGCACTGCCATGAAGCTCTCGCTCATCACGTTCGCGGTTCCGTTTTGCCTCGTTGCGACGACAACGTTTGCTCACGCCCAGGACGCGACGGCAAGGAAGCCCGCGCCAGCGAGCGCTGGCGTCGTGGGCTCAGTGGTACCGGGTGGCTCAGTGCTTTCCAGCGCACTGGTCACGGTGACGCCGGTCGCTGGCGGTACTACTAAGTCTGCGCCAATTGCTGGCAACGGCGCGTTTGCGCTGACGGGTCTCGCACCGGGTCGCTATCGCATGGCGCTGAGCACGCCAAAGCAGACGCAGGGCGCCACGTTCGGTGAAAAGGTGAATCAAGGGCTGCACGCCGCCGGATCGGCTGTCGCTCAGGGTGCAAAGGTCAATCCGAACAGCATGCCTTCGCGCCTCTCTATGAATGTGACGATTGCGCGCAAGAGCCTTGTACTCGAGATAGACGGCGCGCCGGTGGAGATTGAGGTTGGTGCTGATGGGAAACTGACGGGGCAGGTTACGGCGAAGTAGCGTAGCACCGGAATCGCTGGCCGACCGATACGCGGGCCTGCGCGGTCGCGGCGCTACTTCTGCGCCGCCTTAGCCCACTCGGCGCGCACGGCGTCGAGCCAACCGTGTGCAACCACCAGACGCTGCGAATGCTCCATCGGACGGAACATGATCAATCGTCCGTCAGCCATGACGTCGAAGTTGGCATGACCGCGGAAGGGCGGAAGGTCAAAGCCACCGCGCACAACCGTGTCACGAGAGATCACGCGTACGGCGGACGTCACGTCGAGATGCGCACGGAGGAGCAGTCCGTCGCGCGGGATGTAGTAAACGGACTTGCCGTCGCGCGACCACACAGGTTGCTGGCCGCCAGAGTCGGAGATGCGGTACGCGATGGCGCCGTCAGGAAACGCGCGCACATACACGTCGAGTCCTGTCCCCGCTTCGTCGGAGGCATAGAGCACCCAGCGCCCATCGGGTGCGAAGCGCGGTGTTTCCTCGCCCGCGGGGGTCGCGACAAATGGGCGCGACGCCGTATCTCCAACCACACGTCGATAGCGCAGATCGGCGGTGGAGCCTGAACCCGCGCGGTACATGAGGTACTGCGCGTCAGGCGAGACAACGCCTTCCCAGAGCGAGATGTTGGCATCCCGATGGAGCAGTTCTACGCCGCCGGTTCCGTTGGCGCCCCGCCACATGAGCGTTGATCGATCGGTGCCCTTCTGCGCGCGCATCACGAGTCGGGTGCCATCGGGCGTCCACTCGGGGCGTCCGAACAGCATTTGCGAAGACGCCGCATCGCTGAAGCGGGTTATCGCACGTGCGCGGAGGTCGAACGTGAGCACTTCGGTTGTGCGTCCGGCCACGAACGCGATGCGCGTGCCATCGGGCGAAAGGCGCGGTTCCGCGGCACTCTCGAGCCCACTGCTCAAAACATCCACGGCGCCACCCGCACCGGCGATGATGCATTGAATACCGCGCGCCTTGGCTTCTCCGGCGAACTGAAACAGCAAATCCGGTGTGCGATGCGCCGAAACCAC
>JBEBIR010000660.1:0-2461 GCA_040080315.1 Gemmatimonas sp. | reverse complement strand
CCGGTGTTTCGCTGACGTCGAACGACGTCGCTAGGTTCGACCGGGATTTGAGCGCACGCTTCCGGGCAGTGCGTTGAGCAACGGTCCAAGCTCCGTCGCTCGTTCCAACGTCGTGACGAATGTCAAACCATTCAGGGACACGACCAGCATGCCCGAAATGCCGTACACGACAATGCATTGCCCATCGGCGTGAATCACGTTGCCCGATGCATCGATGCAGTGCGCGTCGCCCATGATGCCGTTCCCGGTGTCATCCAGCTCTCGCACGCGACGAAGGGAGGCCCAGGTGCCAACGTCGTCCCATCCGAATTCACCCGGTAACACCACCACCTGACTGCTCCGCTCCAGCAGTCCGCGATCGATCGAGATCGACGTGACGTTCTCGGCGAATTGCATCAGGTCTCCTGACACCAGCATGGGGATCCCCCGCGCGAGCTCGCGCGTGTGCTCTTCGAGCTCCTTCAGGACGACCTTGGCGCGCCAGACGAAGATGCCGCTGTTCCAGAGTGCACCGCGATCGATGAGTGTATCGGCGAGCACCGCGCTCGGCTTCTCCACGAAGTAGTCGACGCGACAGGCGCCCCCTTCGGCACGCGCCACCAATGGATCGATCGGTGCACCGGCCTGCAGATAGCCGAAGCCCGTTTCACATCGTGTGGGTTTCGCACCAATCGTGACCAGCACGGGTTCCGTGGCAGCGATGCTCGCTGCGCGACGGATGGTGCGCTGTAGCTCTTCGGGGAATGCCACCGAGAGATCGGCATGCAATGCGCAGAAGACGGTCTCCGGGCCGGCGCGCTTCGAGACTTCCGCGGCACCCCATGCCAGCGCGGCGGCCGTGCCGAGTGGCCGAGGTTCGACGAGCATGTTGCCGCGAGGAATTTCCGGGATCACCTCGTGCAGCGTGTCGACGATATCGGCGCTGGTGACCACGAGAACGCGTTCTGGTGGAACGAGTGGCGCGAGTCGCAAAATCGTGTCGAGAATGAGTGGACGCTCATTCACCAGCGCGAGCACCTGCTTCGGTCGACGCGCGGTACTGAGAGGCCAGAATCGCGTGCCGATGCCACCGGCAAATACCACAGCCCACAGCCCGAGTGCCGCGTCCACCAGCGGATCAGGTTCGGGTTCGTCGTACGTGCGCGCCTCGGCAACAGCCTCGACGATCAGTGTGGGTTCAGCCAAGGGCCCAGCACGGTGGGGATCAGTCATCACGACCACTGGAAGGGAGTCAGTCGAGCGAAGCCGCGACAGGGAAATGGCGGCCTACGCAACATACTTCGTAGTTCGCGGTTTTCATCGTACATTGTCCGCCATGTCCCCTGATTTCGCAGGCGGTTCCGGCACGCATCGGGCGCTTCCCGATCCCGAGGCGCTTCTCACGCAGCTGGATGCGGACCTCGAGGCCGACACCACAGTTGCCGCGGCGGAGCCGATCCTCGCGCTGGCGGCAAAGTACCTCACCGAGACTCGACTGGGCGAGGGACCGGTGTCCACGTGGCACAGCGCGCAAACCATTGCGGATCGTGTTGGCGCCGAGATGCCGCGTCGTGGTCGGCCGCTCCCTGATGTTGCGCGTCGACTGGCTTCAATGCTGCTGGAGGATGTCAACCGGCTCGCGCATCCCATGTATATCGGGCATCAGGTATCGGCGCCGTTGCCCGCCGCGGTGTGGACGGACGCGTTGATCAGCGCACTCAACCAATCGTTGGCGGTGCGCGAGATGTCTCCGTCATTCACGCCACTGGAGCATCAAGTGGTGGCATGGATGACCGATCTCGTGGGTTGGGACGAGCGCGCGGGTGGCACCATGACGTCAGGTGGCAGCGAGGCAACGCTGACGGCGCTGCTGGCGGCGCGCAGCCGGGCCATCCCGAATGTCTGGACCCACGGCGTGCCACCACATGCCCCCGTGTTGGTGTGCGGGGAGCATGCACACTACGCCATCACGCGCGCCGCTGGTGTGATGGGACTCGGGCTCCATCGGGTGCACATGATTCCATCGCACAGCTATCGGATGGACATCGGGGCGCTGCGCACGAAGCTCAAGCAGTTGCACGACCATCACACGCCGGTGATGGCGGTCGTGGCCACGGCGGGATGCACGGCTACCGGCAGCTTCGACGATCTGAACGCGATTGCGGACGCCTGTGCCGAGTTCAAGGATGCGCATGGCGATTTGTGGCTGCACGTGGACGCGGCGCACGGCGGCGCGGCGCTGTTGTCAGCCGAGCACCGTCATCGCGTGCATGGCATCGATCGCGCGCAGTCTATCGCCTGGGATCCTCACAAGGGACTGCTGCTGCCGTTGGCCGCAGGTATGCTGCTGATGCGCGACGAGCGCGCGCTCAGCTCGGCCTTCTCTCAGCAAGCGCCGTACCTCTTTACGCAGGGCGATGACGCCCAAGCCTGGGACACTGGGCCGCGCAGTTTGCAGTGCTCACGTCGGGCCGACGTGCTC
>JBEBIR010000659.1:0-2462 GCA_040080315.1 Gemmatimonas sp. | reverse complement strand
GTTGCAGAGCAGGTCGGCGGTCGCCTTGTGGGTGACCCCGACGTCGTGGTGCGCGGTGTGGCGCCACTGGATCGGGCGGAATCGCATGAGTTGAGTTTTCTGGCGCACGCGCGTTACGCTGCGTGGTTTCAGCACACGCGCGCCGGCATTGTGCTGATCTCGCCCGCGCTGGCTGACTCGCCTGGAACTCCGGCCGCTCGCATCATTGTCGACAAGCCTGCCGAGGCCATGGTCTCGCTATTGGCGCGATTCCATCGAGGGGAATCGCGCGCAGTCGGCATCCATCCATCGGCCATCGTGTCGTCGTCGGCGCAGATTGCCGAGGGCGTCACGATTGACGCCTACGCAGTGGTACAGGACGGAGCGATCATTGGGGCCGGAAGCTGGATCGGAGCGTCGGCGGTGGTTGGTGAGGGGTGTTCGCTCGGCCGCGACGTGCGTCTTTTTCCGGGTGCGGTGCTGTACGCGTACGTCGAACTCGGTGACCGCGTCGTGCTGCACGCTGGCGCACGTGTAGGGAGAGAGGGATTTGGCTTTATTCCCGGCGCCACGGGGCCGATGCGAATTCCCCATGTGGGCCGCTGTGTGCTTGAAGCGGATGTAGAGATCGGGGCAAACAGCTGCATCGATCGGGGCAGCGTGGACGACACGATCATCGGCGTCGGTACCAAGATCGACAACCTGGTGCAGGTCGGGCACAACGTTCGTATCGGGCGCATGTGCTTTATCGCTTCGCAGGCGGGCATTGCGGGATCGACCCGCATCGGAGATGGTGTGCAGATCGGTGGCCAGGTGGGGATTGGCGGACACCTGAGCATTGGTGCAGGCGCATCACTGGCCGCGCAAGCGGGCGTGTTTGGCGACGTGCCGGCGGGCGAAGTCTGGTCGGGGTATCCCGCGCGACCGCACCGAGACCAACTGCGCGCCCATGCGGCAGTGATGCGTCTGGGACGCATGGTGCGCCCGCTGGAACAACTGCTGTCGGGAGATGTGAAGCCGTGATCACGCGAGCCTCGTCGCCGCCGCCGCGCGCGCCGCTATCTGGAGAGCGCCGAACGATCAGCCAGGAGGCGACCGTCCAAGGGATTGGTCTGCATCTCGGGCAATCCTGCACGCTCGTGTTTTCTCCCGCGCCCACTGGAGCGGGTATCTCGTTTCGCCGAGGTGATCAGACCGACGCGGCGCCAATTCCTGCGCGCGTTGAAGTGGCGGTCGACGCCGAGCGCCGCACGCAGCTGGGCTCGGGCGAGGCGTCTCTGCATACGGTGGAGCACGTGCTTGCGGCCGTGGGTGCACTCGGGCTGGATGATCTCAGCATCGTCATGGATGGTCCGGAGCCGCCCATCGTGGACGGAAGTGCGGCGCCATTTCTTGAGGCGCTGCGGGGTGCCGGGATCGTGTCGAATGGCGGACGCCCGGACTGGCTCGTGCTCCGAAAGACGATTCGCGTGGTAGACGGCGACTCGGTGTATGAAGCGAGCCCTGGCAACGGTCTGACCCTCGACGTTTCGATCGACTTTGCGCATCCCCTCATCGGGCATCAGACCGGATCGTATCGGATTACGCCAGAGCATTTCGCGAGCGAGTTGGCCGGCGCGCGCACCTTCGGCTTCCTGCGGGAGCTCGAGTGGCTGCGTGGGAAGGGATTGGCGCAGGGGGCCTCAACCGCGAATGCCATCGTGCTCGACGAATCCGGCGTGGTGGACACCACGCTGCGCTGGCCTGATGAGTTTGTGCGACATAAAGCGCTGGATTGCGTCGGCGATCTCGTGCTGGCGGGTGGACGCCTGCGAGCGCATATCTCTGCCGAAAGACCGAGTCACCGAGGGACGATCGCGCTGGTGCGCGCCCTGGTGCAACACGCCGTACGGGAGCCCGCTGTGTACACCATCGAAGACATCATGCAGGTGCTGCCGCACCGCTATCCCTTTTTGCTGGTCGATCGCATTCTCGACATCGAGGAGGGAAAGCGCATCGTCGGCATCAAGAATGTCACGATCAACGAGCCATTTTTTCAGGGACACTTTCCCGGGCATCCGATCATGCCTGGTGTGTTGATTGTGGAGTCGATGGCGCAGGTGGGTGGGATGCTCTTGATGCGGTCGATCACCGATCCGACCAGCAAAGTGGTGTACTTCATGTCGCTCGACAACATCAAGTTCCGTCGACCCGTCCGCCCGGGAGATCAGCTGCGTCTCGATCTTGAAGTGGTGCAGCAACGCGGCATGACCTGTCGCATGAAAGGCGTTGCCACGGTGGACGGGCTGGTGGTCGCGGAAGCCGAAATGGCGGCAGTCGTTCGCGACCGATGAGCGTTCGCATTCATCCGACGGCGCTGGTCGACGCCACGGCGCAGTTCGGCGCCGACGTCGACGTCGGGGCATTTGCGATTATCGGACCGCGCTGCGTCATTGGTGACGGCAGCACGATTGCCGCGCGCGCGACCCTCGAACAGAATGTGC
>JBEBIR010000658.1:0-2464 GCA_040080315.1 Gemmatimonas sp. | reverse complement strand
CCGGGGACCACGCGCGACGGGGGGAGGGTCGCGCGACAACGTAACACCCGTGGGGAATACTCTCGGGGTCGGCCCGACGTTGAGCAAGTCGGACCGACAGGTGCCTCGGTGAGGCGGCCTGCAGAAATTCCGGATCGTCGCTTTATTGCGCCCGGGTGACGAATCGCGTCGTGAATACCGGCTGTACCCAGGCTGCCGCGCCACCCGAATCGGTCACCTTGGCCCGTACATAGGTCTCCGTGCCCTTGAGACGGTAACGGGGAGTCAGTGAGCGGTCCGTAGACAGCACCTTTCCGTCCTGACCGATGAACTGCGTGCTGTACTTGAAATCACCTTTCTGCGCGATCGAAATCTCGAGGGAGGTGGGCGAAATGGTCACGTCAGCCAGCGTCACGCCACTACTGGCATAGAACTGCCCCGCGTCCAAGGCGCGAACCAGCGCCTGCGTCTCGAGGGCGGGGCTGCGAATGGCCACCCAACCGCGACCGGGATTGGCTCGTGCCGCCGAGAATTCGCCCTGAAAGTGGTGCGCGTCATCGACCGCAATGCCGAAGATGCGCTTGCCGCTCGACAGCAATCCGTCCCACACCTCCTCCATACCGGGCCAGTCGCCCCCGCCGATGTTGTGCACGGTGGGGTGGCCGTTGAAGATCTCAATCAGCCGGTCGTTCTTCATGCGAAAGAGCGTGGCGGAATCCACGCTCCACAGAAAGTTGGGATGATTGATATGCGGCACCGACTGCTCGGCACGAATCGCATCAATCGTCTTCTGCACGGTGCCGAGCAACGTGGAATCCTTCAGCGGGGCAATCACGCGCGTGACCGCCAGCGCATTCACGTGCACGGCAGCCTTCTGAAAACTGGTGGTGACTTCTTCCCCTGGAATGAGCAGGAAGGTCGAGTCCATCAACGCGGCCAGCGTCCGGGGGTCGGTGAAGACATTGTGATCCGAGAGCACCAGAAATGCGTACCCTCGACTCTTGTACCATCGTGCCACGTCCGCCGGCGGCGTATCGCCATCGCTTTGCGTGGTATGCGTATGGGTGTTGCCCTTGAGCCATCGCGCTCCGGCCGGAACAACAGGGACCTCGAAGCGCGCGACTTGCGCGGCCAGCGGCGCCGTCAGCAGCGTCATCGCGCCGCAGAGTGAATACGTGAGTCTGAGCATGCCGGAAACTATGGCGGTTTGTTGGGTTCGCGGTAAGCTGTAGGGATAGTCTTCCGTCTCCCTTCTCCCGTCGGAGTTCCCCGGTGACTCGCTGTCTCGCCCTGCTGCTGCTGCTCGCTGCCGTCCGGATCCCTGCCCAAACCGCACCGGCGAAATACGATCCCGCGACCTACGTGCAGCAGTCGTACGATATCCCCATGCGCGATGGGGTCACGTTGCACCTCGAGATCTTTTCGCCGCCCAATGCCTCCGAAGCGTTGCCGTTCCTGCTGCAGCGCACGCCGTACGGAGTTGGCGGGACACGGGGTCGGCTGGCCGGCAGTTACAAGGAGCTGGCACAGGACGGATACCACTTTGTGTTTCAGGACATACGCGGTCGTTACAAGTCGAACGGGACCTTCGTGATGCAACGGCCACCGCGGTTGTTTGACGGCCCCAAGGATGCCATCGACGAAAGCACCGACACGTACGACAGCATCGAGTGGTTGCTGAAGAATGTGCCGCGCAACAACGGGCGTGTCGGCATGCTGGGCGTGTCGTATGACGGATGGACCGCCGCGATGGCGATGCTCGACCCGCATCCGGCGCTCAAGGCGGTGAGTCCGCAGGCTTCGCCCGCCGACATGTTCATCGGCGACGACTTTCACCACAACGGCGCATTCCGGCTGAGTTATGGCTTCGAGTACGCGTTTCTCACCGAAGCCGGCAAGGAGAACGGCAACTTCACGTTCGACATGTACGATACGTACGACTGGTACCTCGCACTCGGTCCACTATCCAACGTACAATCGCGTTTCCTGAAGGACAAAGTGCTGCCCACCTGGCGCGACTTTGCCGAACATCCCAACTACGATGCGTTCTGGCAGCGGCAGGCAATGAAGCCGTACCTGAAGCGCGTGACCATGCCGACGCTGAACGTGGGTGGATGGTGGGATCAGGAAGACTTCTACGGACCGGTCACTATCTATCGCACGCTCGAGACGCACGACACGGGCAACCAGAACACGCTGGTGATTGGTCCGTGGTGGCATGGGGGATGGAGCAACGGACCGGGACAGAAAATCGGCCCCATCGATTTCGGTTCGGCCACCGGTGAGTACTACCGCACCAAACTGCAAGCGCCCTTCTTTGCCAAGCACCTGAAAGATCAGGGCGCGTTTGTCGCGGCTGAAGCCACCGTGTTTGAATCGGGCAGCAACCGCTGGCGCACATTCACCGCCTGGCCGCCCAAGGAGGCGGTTACCAAATCGCTCTACTTCCGGGGCAACGGGCTTCTCTCGTTTGATGCGCCATCAC
>JBEBIR010000657.1:0-2466 GCA_040080315.1 Gemmatimonas sp. | reverse complement strand
GCGGAAGGGCGTGATCGCGTCCATGATCACGCCCTTCCGCTGCAACACGCCAAAGCCCTGTGACTTGTGCTGCGAACGACTCTCCGCGGCAATCTCGAAGTAGCTGCGACCCAGCAGCGCATCGTACTCGCCGACGTTCATGCGCAGCGTGGCTTCAGCGGGGTTCTGTCGCGCACTGCGATAGAACTTGAGCGGCGTCCACGGCAGTCCGTATCCGGCCACGGGGAATCGCACCGTGTCGGCCGCCAGATCATACGCTTCACGCGCCAGAAGCCCCGACACTTGATGATGTCCGTGCCCATCACGCGGCGTGCCCCTGAAGAAGGCGACCATCACGTGAGGGCGGAACGCGCGCACCACGCGGATCACATCGCCGAGAATCGAATCCTTGGGCCAGTGCGTATACGTCTCTTCGGCGTTCTTGCTGAACCCGAAGTCGTACGCACGCGTGAAGAATTGGCGTCCACCATCAATCCGGCGGGCGGCCAACAGTTCCTGAGTACGAATGGCGCCGAGGGCTTCGCCAAGTTCGTTACCAAGCAGATTCTGTCCACCATCACCGCGCGTGAGCGAGAGATAGGCGGTCTCGACGTGCCGTCCGCGGGTAAGCCACGCGATGAACTGCGTGTCCTCGTCGTCCGGATGCGCGGCCACAGTCAAGACGCGCCCCGTGGTGCCGACCGCATTGAGTAGCGACCCCAGCGCTGCCGCTCCGCGCTCATTCGTCACTCCGGCTTGCGCGGCCAACGGTGCGGCGCCAAACCACGCCACCGCGCACACGGCGACCACAACTCGGCGGGCGATCATCGGAGCCCCGCCGGCGTTGCGCGGGTGTGAACCGCATCATCCAGATCCATCACCAGCGCAACGATGCGTGCCTGTTCCTCCTGGTGCGCATCGGCAACGCCCTCCGCGGGACTGGCCCGCTCGGGACGTCCGGCATACCGCACGCCAACGGCCGCTCCCGCCGACGCGCGCAGTCGTGGCTGCACATAGGTCCACGCGCCCTGATTGCGCGGCTCTTCCTGAGCCCACACGACTTGCTCGACCGCGGGGTAGCGCGCCATCAACCGCCTGATGTCATCGCTTGGCCACGGATACAGTTCCTCGATACGCACCAGCGCCACGCCGGAATTTCGCGACGTCGACAGCGCCAGATCGTAATACAGTTTGCCTGAACAGAAGACCACCCGACGCACGTCATCGCGATGCCGCGCGGTGTCCGGATCATCAATCACCCGTTGAAACGCACCCTTCGTCAGCGCATCCAGTTGCGAGGCGGCCTGCGGCAGGCGCAGCAGCGACTTGGGTTGCATGCACACCAGCGGACGACGATTGCGCGTCAACGCCTGGCGGCGCAGCAGATGGAAGTACTGCGCCGGCGTGCTGCAATACGCGACCGTCATATTGCCCTCGGCGCACAATTGCAGAAAGCGTTCCAGACGCGCGCTCGAGTGCTCCGGGCCCTGGCCCTCGTAGCCGTGCGGCAACAGCAGCACAACACCGCTGTCCTGTCCCCACTTGGCACGATCCGCCACGATGAACTGATCGATGATGGGTTGCGCCACGTTCACAAAATCGCCGAACTGCGCCTCCCACAACGTGAGCACGTCGGTGGCCACCGTGCTGAATCCGTACTCGAAACCCAATACGGCCGTCTCGGAAAGCGCCGAGTTGTAGATCTCGAATGCGCCTTGGCGTCCGGGAACGTGCGACAGCGGTGCGTACTTGCGACCGGTCTCGCTGTCATACAGCACGGCGTGGCGGTGCGAGAAGGTGCCGCGTTCCACGTCCTGACCGCTCAGGCGAATCGAGACGCCGTCGATCAGCAGCGAGCCGAAGGCCAACGCCTCCGCGTGACCCCAATCGATTCCGCCCGACACGCCCATCGCGTCGCGACGACGCTCCAGCGTTTTTGCGAGACGCACGTGCGTCGTGAAATCGGCCGGATAGCTGAGCAGCGACTCGTTGATCGCCAGGAGACGTTCGGCCGCAACAGCGGTCAGTACCGGCCGCGGCACGGGTGCCGGTTCGGCCGGCCACGGGGCGTGCGTTTCGTTGGCCAGCAATGACAGCTTGAATGCCGCGTGTATCGCTGCATAGCGGTCGCTCACCGACCGTTCAACCGCGACGGCCTCGGGCGTCGTCATCACTCCTTCCGCGACCAATCGATTCGCCCAGGCCTGCGCTACGGTTGGATGTTGCTTGATCCGTGCGTAGCGCATCGGCTGCGTGAACGTGGGTTCGTCGCCCTCGTTGTGGCCATGTCGACGATAGCCCACCAAATCGATCAGCACGTCCTTCTTGAATCTGGCGCGATATGCGCACGCGAGACGAACGGCCGTGATGCAGGCCTGCGCATCATCGCCATTCACATGAAAGATCGGAATCTCGAATCCCTTCGCCAGATCCGACGCGTAGTACGTCGAGCGCGCATCGGACGGATCGGTGGTGAAGCCCACCTGA
>JBEBIR010000656.1:0-2473 GCA_040080315.1 Gemmatimonas sp. | reverse complement strand
GGGTTTCTTCGTTCGCGTGGACATGGAGGACTCCGCCCACACGCAGCAGACGCTCGACATCGTCGAGACGCTGTGGAAGCACGACTACCGCAACGTCGGCGTCGTGCTGCAGAGCTACCTCCGCCGCACCGATGCGGACCTGACCCGTGTGCTCGGGCTCGGCGCGCGCGTGCGCCTGGTCAAGGGGGCCTACAAGGAACCGCGCCAGGTGGCCTTCCCGCGGCGGACCGACATCGAGGATCACTTCGTCACCGCGATGAAACGGCTGCTCGACTCCGGGCAGTACCACGCGATCGCCACGCACGACCCTGCGATGATCGAGGCCACGATCGCCTACGCACACGAGCGCGGCATCCCGGCGGATCGGTTCGAGTTCCAGATGCTCTACGGGATCCGGCGCGACCTGCAGGCGTCGCTTGTGGCGCGTGGATATCGGATGCGGATCTACCTGCCGTTCGGCCGCGAGTGGTTCCCCTACTTCATGCGGCGGCTGGGCGAGAGGCCGTCGAACGTGATGTTCCTGCTCCGAAGCCTCCGCCACGAGAAGAAGGGCGTCGGCGTCGCGTAGTCAGCTCTGCGCGCCCCTGCCCCTACCCCTACCGCTGCACCTTCGAGAAATGGCGCTGAAGCTGCTCGACAGTTGTCGCGTTCCCCCGCTCGAAGAACGCGCGCATCTTCTGTGATTCCTCTCCGGCTGGAAAGCCGAGACCCACCACGCGGATGCGCGTGTGGCCCTGGTCGACCGGATCGAAATACAGGACGGTCCACATGTCGGCGATTGCGTTGGGAAAGGGGAAGTCCTTCGGAAACTTCGCCACCCTGATCGAGAGCATCTTCCTGGGCTCGAACGACAGAATTGCGTTCTCGATCGTCTGGGGATCACCGAGCGCGCCCTGCGCACTGTAGTTGGCGCGCATCAGTCCACCAATCCGCAGCTCGATCTCGGCGTGCGGAGCCAGCCACGAGCGAAGACCGTCGCTGGTCGTCCAGGCGGCCCAGACGGCATCCACCGGAGCGGCAACAACCCCTTCAGACACAATCGGACCCGTGTCCTGGGCCGTTGCATGGCCAGCAAGAATCACAATCAGGACCAGAGGCAGTGTCGCCCGCGCAATTGCTGTCATCTACAACTACATCCTTCGCCGCGGCTGTCGGCAGCAAGCATTGTTATCCGGACCCTGTCGGCGCGGACTGCTGGGGACGGCGCGCGACGTGGAGACTGGTGGCGAACATCAGAATCACGACGGGCAACCACAGCGCGCGCTCTCGCACGCTGGGCGTGGCGGCATTGGCAAGAATGCCGAGCGCACAGTAGGCGACGACGAACCAGATGGCGCGGGGGTATCGCGGGGCCCTCACCGAACTCGCGTGCGCGCGGACAATGCCAATGAAGGCGAGCAAGAGCAGGGCAGAGAACGCCGCGATGGCTCGGGCCGACGGCGGGAGCGCACCGACGAAGCGGCCGCCTTGCGTGAGTGCGCCCCACGGCGCTCCACCGACGAGCGCGAGTTGAAAGGCCGCTACAGCAGCGGTCAGGACAGAGAAGACGTTCGTGCTGAACGCGTGGGGCATCGCGAAATCAGAAAGGCGTGAGCGCACGTCGGGTCCGCCTAACGTCAGCGCTCACTCGCGGCCGCCCACCGATGGCGCGCGGCCGTCGGGTGCAGCGCGTGTTGGGCTGCTCTTCCCTTACGAGAAATGCTTGACCAGTAGCGCCTCGGTGAATCCCAACACACTGGCCACTTCGGGCCGATCCACCTCGGCCCACTTCGCGTGTAGCGCGCGATTGCGAAACGATAGATACGATTGGGCGATACCGACCTGAGCACCCTGTAGGACGTCCTTCTCCTTCAATACCGTGACTATGTCTGCCAGTTTGTCGTGATGGGGAACACCAACGGACGCGGCGAGACGTCGGAGGCAGTCTTCGAAGGCAGCCGCAGCGAGCACCGCGGACACGTTCTTTCCACCGTCGGTAGTGTCCTCGGCGACAGTTCGGGCAAGCTTGATCAAGTCACTAAGCACGTCGCCGGTAATCGCGTCACGAAGGCTCCCCAACGCGCCGGCATCGACGTCGGCCTGAATCGATTGAAGCACGCCCCGAATGAGACTCATCGACGAGGCGACGGTCACCTCCGTAGTCGGGTGATAGATCTTTGCCAAACGCTCCAGAGCGCCTCGCAACTCGCGCTCTCGGCTGCTATCGCGACCGTACAGGGAGTGTAGAAGCCCGAGGGTCCCTTGATGCACCCTGTTCTGGCGTTCGAAATCAGCGGACCCCTGAGCGTCCTGAAGCAAATCTTTCAGACGCACCTTGATCGCTTCGATATTCATCTCGATTCCATCATGGCCTCGAATTCGAGACCTGCAGCCCAACGTGCTGCGGCTCACCAGCGGCCGCGGGGGGATCCTATCGCGGCGGCCGTCTGGTGCAGCCGCGTGTTATGCCGTCGTCAGTCGACAAGCAGGCCCA
>JBEBIR010000655.1:0-2478 GCA_040080315.1 Gemmatimonas sp. | reverse complement strand
CGCAGGGTGGTGCCAAGCCACGTAAATGTCGGAGGAAGGTCAGTAATGCTCTGCGATCGCGAGAGCAGTTGTGTCGCAGCAAATGCGATGTTCATGGTGCCCAGCGTCACAATAAACGGTGGCAACTTCACGCGGGTCACCAGCAGGCCGTTGATCAGGCCTGCGCCAGTGGTGACGGCAATGCCAGCCGAGATGGCAGCGATCGGTGGCCAGCCACTCATCACCGCGAGTTTCGTCATGACAACGGCACCGAGCGCCATCACGAGACCGCAGGACAGGTCGATGCCCGCGGTGAGAATCACCAGCGTTTGACCAATGGCCAGCACACCCACGACCATGACCTGCTGCAGAATCAGTGCAAAATTTTCGCTCGCCAGAAAACGTGGCGACTGGGTGCTGAACACCACGCAGGCAATTAGCAGCGCGACCAGCGGTCCAAGTGTAGCGAGGGTGCGTGCCCTCAACGGTCACCCCAGCACACCGCGAGCGCGCTGTCGGCGGCGATGCTGGGAACTCCGGTCATGGGTTGGCCAGTGATCAGTTGCACGCCGGTGTCCGTGTAGCCCGTCGGCTTCGCACCCGACCTGGCAAATGTCACCGCCGCGTCGACACCCATCTGTGCCATCTTCTGGGGATACTGCTGTGCCGTCGCCGCCAGTCGGCCGCTTTGAATGGCCTTGATACCCTGACATCCTCCATCGACAGAGACGAGAATGACACCCTTGGACTTACCGGCCCGCTCCAACGCGTTGAACGCACCAGCGGCCGAGGGTTCATTGATGGCATAGACCAGATTGATATCCGGACTTTTCTGAAGGCAATTCTCCATGCCCGTCTGCCCCTTCGCACGATCGCCATAGCTGTCCGCCATGCAGACCACTTCCGATGGCTGCGCCAGTTCGTTGCTGTTCTTCGCATTCGTGGCCAGACCGAGCCCGTTGAGAAATCCGTTGTGGCGCTGTGCGCCAACGGGATGTCCCGGCAGCAGGTCCAGTGTGGCGATGCGAGGTTGTTTACCGCCCAGCGCGGCCTTGGCGTATTGGCCAATCAGCTCGCCGGCCCGATAGTTGTCGGTGGCAAACAGTCCGTCGGTCGCGTCAACCGGATCGGCCGGACTGTCCAATGCGATGATCAGAACCCCCTTGGCGCGGGCCTGCTGAATAGCGGGCACGATGGCCTTCGAATCATTCACCGTGATAAGAATGGTCTTCGCACCAGCCGCAACCATGTTCTCGATCGCCGTCACTTGCGACGCGTTATCGCCATCGTTCTTTCCCGCACCCGTGATCAGTCGGAAGCCGTTCGATGTGGCGGCGGCCTCTGCCCCTCGCGTCATAGTGACGAAGAACGGATTGGATTCGGTCTTCGTGATCAATCCGATCACTGGCTGGGTGTCCGCGCGACCTCCGCATCCTGCGTGAGCAACGCACGCCAGCAGCAGCACTGCGCGCGCAACGACGTTGCGCGTCATGCGTGCCTTGCCCACGTCGTCTCGCCCGGAGTGTAGGGAACGCACGGATCAAATCGCCCCGGAGATTCGACGTAGCGCATCGCCTTCGTGTAGCCGATCTCGGAAGTGAAGTAGCCCAGCAATGTGAGTTCCTTGACCATACGGAAGTAGTGCGGCGGCTGCTCCGCGGTCCTCGCGTCCGTGTAGGTCTTGGTTTCGCGATCAATGCCTTCCAGCAATGACACGCGCTGCGCGGGCGTGGCGTCGACAAACGCGACGCCATGGGCGGTTCGGCAGGCAGCGTCCAGTTGTGTCATTCCGGCGCGGAAGATTTCCTGATGGTCGGCCTCATAGCAGTCCGTCACCATCAGCGCGATGAACGCACCAACCTGCGCGGCCTTGGCGCCTGGGGATTTCGCCGTGTCCGGGAGAATCGTGTCGGCGACCTCGTCGAGGAACGTGATGTCGGTGGGCGAAAAGGCGCCGACGCCGGACTTGATGGCGGACGCGTTGCGCGCGCGATCGCCCGAGCACGCCGTCCACAACGCGCTGCTGCCAACCAGCGCGACGCCGCCCAACAGTGCGCTGACGCGTTTGATGGCTTCTCGACGATGGATGACGTCGATGTCTTCAGGGGGCCGGGTCATGTCGCGGTCTCCGGGCTAGAGATTGCGGCGGGTGAGTTCGCCGACGGCATGATCGACCGCGCGCGCGGTCAATGCCATATACGTCAACGACGGATTCTGACAGGCAGCCGATGTCATCGCCGAACCGTCGGTGACGAATACGTTCGGCGCGTCCCATACCTGATTGTACTTGTTGAGCACGGAGTTCTTCCGATCGGTACCCATACGCGCGGTCCCCATTTCGTGAATGCCCTGACCGGGAAAATATCCGTTGTCATACGTGCTCACATCGCGCACACCGCATTGCTCCAGCATCTCTGCCATGTCCGCCATCATGTCAACGCGCATGAGCCGCTCGTTCTCGCCTGTGGCGCAATCAATCGAAAGTACCGGCAGTCCCCA
>JBEBIR010000654.1:0-2482 GCA_040080315.1 Gemmatimonas sp. | reverse complement strand
CAATGTGGACTTGCCGGCACCGGACGGTCCCATGATGGTGACGAACTCGCCGCGCGCGATATCGAGCGTGATCCGCCGCAACAGGTAGTGTCGGCCGATGGCGGCAGGGACGGACTTTTCGATGTTGCGCAAGGAGATCATGACGTCGAATCCGTGTGCTCATGAAGTACACCAACGGCGGATGCGGCGCCGTCGCTCGCTGAAAGTAAGCAGCAGGACAGGGACCGCACAAACGGCGGGACTCGTCACCGCGTTGGTCCGGCGTTGGTGACCCGGACGCTGCTCAGCGGGTTATGTAGTATATGCCTGAACGGCACGCACACATGCACGGAGCACCGTATGAAAGAGTCTCGCGCGACGCGAGTGATCGCAGCGTTCTTCACATCATCGCTGATGCTCGTGTCCGGCTGCGGCGGTACGTCGACGGTCGAGCCGGCAACACACGTCTCGATTCAGAACGCGACAACCGACAGCGTTGCTGTGTTTCTCTTCGAGCGTGAAGACTCATATCTCGTCGATCCAATTCCCGAAACTTCATCGGCGGCCATGCGCGACCGTCTCATTCCGCCAGGCGGCCAGCGGCTGTTCGAGCTGACACAAGTTCTACGATACCAGTCGGGGAAGGACCTCCGAGTGTTCATCTATCGGGTCAGGCAGGGGCGTGCGGTGTTCGCCGCTATCCGAGACGCATCGTCAGCGTCGTTGAGGTCCAACGGATACGCTGTCGAGATTCCGGCCACGGCATTCCAGTCGCCCTAGCGCAGATGTTCGCGCCCTGCTGAGCCCGGCGCTCGTTGGTTGGGCCACTGTGTGCCAGAGCAATGGTGTCTTGACGACGGACGGTCACTCGGCATTTTCTGGACACACTTGGTTCGGTTCGCCTCGCATACGCCCGCGCATGCCGACCCAGCTCACCGAGGTTGCGCCATGACCGATCCCACAGTTGCGCGTCGCTCGTTTCTCGCCCGCTTGGCCGCCGGAACCACGGCGTTCACGGCCGCGCTCAGCGGTACCGCGGTGTTCCCATCAGTCGCAGCAGGCGCGCCCATCGCCGATGAGATGGACACATGGTTTGGCAGCATGAAGGGTGCAAACAAGGTCATGTATGACTGCGCGGCCGTGGCGAGCGCACCCGATGGTGTGATGTTCGCGCGCAATCTCATCAAGTTCAGCGCCGAGAAGCTCGGCACGAAGGACGCTGACAACAGCGTGGTCGTGTGCTTCAGGCACTTCGCCACGCCGTTCGGTTACACCGATGCGATGTGGGCGAAGTATCCCGGCTTCATTTCGATGTTGGGTATCACCGACCCCACGACGAAGAAGGCGGCCACGAGAAACTTCCTGCTGCACGAAGAGGTGGAGGGTCAGGCTGGGGCCAATCTTCCGGGCATTCGCGCGCACGGTGTGCAGTTCGCGATTTGTGGTGCCGCCACCGCGTTCTTTGCGAAGCAGCTTGCCGGGGAAACGGGCAACGCGGCGAAGATCGAAGCGGAACTGGCGGCCAATCTCATTCCGGGCTCGCGCATGGCGCCGGCGGGTGTTGTCGCGGTGCAACGTGCGCAGAAAGCCGGATTCGCCTACACCTACGCGGGGTGAATGGCGTTCGCGCGTTCGGCGAGGTCGCGTTTAGCGCGTATCGATCCTGGAACGCCCCTTAGGCGCAATACTGTCCAGTTAGGGGTGGGGTGGGGAGAAACAGACTGACCGCTGACTGGAGACGGGAGACACGTGACAGAGACTGAGCGCCTCTGACTCAAGGGTCCCAAGTCTCCAGTCAGCAGACGGTAGACACTGCAGAGACTGAGCGCGTGTCTTTGTCTTGGGTCCGAAGTCTCCAGTCAGCATTCAGTCTGTTGTTCCGCGCTCAAACCGCGTTGGTGGAATGGCAGACGAGAGACGGAGGACTGGAGACGGCGGACTCAGACGCGGCTGGTCTTTGTCCTGAGTCGTCCACCCTTCGCCCTCCGTCTGCGCCGAATAGCGCCGTGATGGCCGTGCTCCGATAGTCGAAGATGGCGCGCAACTGGTGACGCACGATCAGCCAGTGCACGAGTCGACCGAGCGGACCGAAGGGCAGGCGGTACTCCACGTCGTCCGTCATCTCCACGCCGCCGTCCATGGCGCGGAAGCTGTGCCGGTGGAACCAGCGGGCGTAGGGACCGCGGATTTGCTCATCCGCAAAATGCACGCTCTCGTCGAACTCGGTGATTCGCGACTCCCACGACATGGGGATTCCGTGCAGGCGAAGATGGTACCGGATTCGCGTCCCGTGTTGGACGACATCGTCGCTGGTCGACATGATGCGGAAGCCGAGCCAGGGTGGCGTGATCGTCTCGAGGTTGCGAGGATCCTTGAAAAATGCGAAGACGCGGTCGAGGTTAGCCGCGATGCGCGTCGTTCGCCGCAGGCGATACGCTGCTGCCGTCATGCAGACATCGGTTGGCGCGGGAGGACGCGGCGCATGTCGGCGTCGGTGATCTCG